>NZ_ALJR01000011.1:0-35038 GCF_000287655.1 Selenomonas sp. FOBRC9 | reverse complement strand
CGGGCGATCCGTTAAGTCGTTACTGATGATGATTTTGCCGCGCCGTTCTACCTCTGCTTTGTTATGACGAGGTTTTCCACGATGCCGCAGTTTCCGTTTCGCTTTGTTTACGCCGGGATATCGGCGCCTTGTCGCGGCGTCAAATACACCCGCGTAAATCGCACGATAGATCGTCGCTGTGCTAATGACAGGAACGCCACGCTCCCTGCGTAGGCGCATAGAGATTTGCTCCGGAGACCATTGATGGTCTAGGAATTTGTTCTCCACGAGCTGTGATAGGTATTTATCGTCTAGCTTTCTATGCGGTTTACATGCCTTGCGACGTTTTGCATATTTCCCCTGTGCAAGACATGGCGTGTACTGTTCTTTGACACTGTTGCGCTTGCGTTCACGGCTGATGGTTGACTTGTTACGTTTGAGAGTTGCCGCAATCTTTGTGAGGCTAAGACCTTGAGCAAGATATATTGCTAGCTTTTCTCGCTCAAGAATGGTAAGATGATGGTAGTGGCTCATAGCGGTGCTCCTCCGTTTGTGGTTTTTCTTGCTAACACCATTATACAGGAGTTTTTTCGTTATGAGTCCTTTTCTTTGTTAAATTGTGTTGCACTTAGATTGTACATCCAAGATATAAAAGTTTTTTCAAATATTTAAGCGTCTCTGCAATAACGAATATCTTTATTACTGCGTATTTTACACACAAAAGTATCGCATCCACCTACACGTTGTCACTCACCTTTCCTCTAAATAGGCGGTATTATCTATCATAACAGAATATATCAATAAAACGACATAAACGGAATATTGTATAATAGATAAAATTGTCTTGCTATTTCTCATGATTTGCGTTACACTAATGGCAAAGAAAGGGACGTCTCATTGATGCAGGTGCGTGAGCGTTTTAACGTATACCTGCCAAAGGAAGTGAATATCATGTTTTTAGAGGAACGCCAAGAGCTCATCGTCCGTATGGTGGAACGTGACGGAAAGGTCAAGGTCAAAGAGCTCAGTGCAAAGTTTAAGGTCACCGAGGATTGTATCCGCAAAGATCTGGGTTCGCTGGAGCGGCAAGGGCGTCTGAAACGTACATACGGCGGCGCCGTTAAGCTGACGCAGAGCGTCCACATGATCGAAGTGAGCCGTCACCGCCACATGGATGTGGACGCAAAACGCCGCATCGCACAGGCGGCAGTCTCACTCATCCAGGACAAGGACATGGTCTTCCTCGACATATCGACGAGTAACCTCGCGCTTGCAGAACTTCTTATGAAGAGCGACCGCGATCTCACCGTCGTGACGAATATGGTCGACGTGCTCGGCGTGCTCGCACGCAACCCGCGCATCGATCTCATCTTCGCCGGAGGACAGATCAACCGCGGACGTGACGGATTCTGGGGCGGTATGACCCAGGAGTTCATCAAGCGTCTGAAACCCGACATCGCCTTTGTCGGCGCCGTCGGCGTCGATGTCAAGGCCAACAGCGTCTCCACCTACGACATTGACGACGGACTGAACAAGGCCGCGATTATCGCGCACAGCAAACGTGCCTATGTCGTCGCCGAGGCGCGCAAGCTTTCGACGGACGGCAACTACGACTTCACAAGCCTCGACGCGCTCGCCGGTCTCATCACCGATACCGAGCCGTCGCCCGATATTCGCGCTGCCGCCGCAGAGCTCGGCGTGGATATCGTTCTTCCCTAGATTTTCCTTTGCTCTATAAACAAAGCCGCTTCCCGGTCGGGAGGCGGCTTTGTTGTGTGTCATTCATAAAATATCCCGGTTGGGGTGGGATAATAACGCAAAAGGAGGAACAGGGATGATCGATTGGAAAGCGCCGCTCAGAGAATGCCGCATCTGCCCGCGCGCCTGCGGCATCGATCGCACGGCGGGCGCGCGCGGATTCTGCGGGGCAGGCACCCTCGTACGCGTTGCCCGTACGATGCTCCACCGCTGGGAGGAGCCGTGTCTTATCGGCGCGCACGGTGCAGGCGCCGTATTCTTCTCCCACTGCACGCTTCGCTGTGTTTACTGTCAAAATCACGAAATCAGCCACGGCAAGCGCGGCGACCTCCTCAGTGTGGAGGAACTTGCCGAACGTTTCCTCGAACTCGAATCGCAGGGCGCGGCGACGCTCGATCTCGTTACCCCGACGCACTACACGCCGCAGATCCTCGCGGCGCTTGAACTCGCCCGTACCGCAGGATTCTCCCGTCCGGTGGTCTGGAATACGAGCGGCTACGAGACGATAGAGACGATCGACTTCCTCAAGGGTCATGTCGACATCTACCTCCCCGATCTCAAATACGATACCGAGGAGAGCGCCCGCCGCTTCTCCGCCGCGCCGGGCTATGCCGCCGCCGCATACGCCGCCCTCTCCGCCATGGTCGCCCAGGTCGGCGCCGTTCAATTCGCACCCGATGGACGTCTGCTCTCGGGCGTGCTCGTCCGCCATCTCGTTCTCCCGGGACACCGCCGTGAGAGTATCGCCATCGTGCGCCGCCTATGGGAGACTTTCGGCGACACGATCCAGCTCAGCCTCATGCGGCAGTATACGCCGACCTACCGAGCCACAGAGTTCCCGCCGCTTCACCGAAAACTCACGACATTCGAATACGAGTCCGTCGTCGACGCGGCGCGCGATCTCGGCATGACGCGCGTCTATGTGCAGGATGCCGCCGCCTCCTCTGCGCATTATATACCGGACTTCTAACGAACATTCGCTCATAAACCTGCCCAACGGAAAAGCCGCCCGCCGGTGTTTGATATATCAGCGCACGGCAAGCGGCTCTTTTGATGCAGTTTTACGGTCTCGTTATCAGCCCTCTTCAACCTCGATCAGGGCGTATTTCCCATCGTTGCGGCTGTAGACCACGTTAACCTCGTTCGTCTCCGCATTGCGGAATACAAAGAAATGATGATTGAGCAGATTCATCTGCATGATGGCTTCCTGCACGTCCATCGGCTGGAGTGCAAAGCTCTTGCGCTTGACGACCGGATAGATGTCGTCCTCCTCGGGGACGGGTGCCGCAAACGTCTCCACCGCCTCCGCCTTGAACCCGCCGTGACGGAACCTGCGCTCGAGCTTCGTCTTTTGCTTTCGAATCTGGCGCTCGAGCTTCTCAATGACAAGATCGATCGAGCTGTACATATCCTCCGAATGCTCCTCACCGCGCAGCAGGACGCCGCGGACGATGGGAGCAGTCACTTCTACCTTGTGATGTTTCCCCTCAACGGAGAGCAGGACCGAAATCTCGCCCACGTTTTCGAAATACTTCGTGATCTTGCCGACGCGCTTTTCCACATAGTCGCGCAGTGCGGGCGTAACCTCGACATTTTTTCCCCGAATCGTGAATGCAGCCATGAAACACAGCCCCTTTCTATCCACAGGGAGCGTTCTTCTTTACACCGCCCCCCTTATACTTTATTAGTTCGACACGGATGCGAAATCCCCTGCCAAGTTCTCTAAATTCTGATTGTTTCGTAATTCATTGAGATGCTATATTTATGCAAATGAAAAAGCCCGCTGTGTAAGCCGGGCTTTTCGAAAAGATGCTGTTATTCTTTTTTGACGACGTTATCCGCCTGCGGACCGCGCGCCCCCTCGACGATGTCGAACTCAACTTCCTGTCCCTCGCTGAGTGTTTTGTACCCTTCTCCTTGAATGGAGGAAAAATGGACAAATACATCGTCGCCGTCATCGCGAGAGATGAATCCATACCCTTTGTCCGCGCTGAACCATTTCACTTTTCCTGTCATAGCATCGGCGCTCCTTTCCTTGATCAAACTTGCCTATGCGATAGGTTTACCCTGATGCGGCACATAAGCTAACCTTTATTATAAGATTCACTTAAGCCGCTGTCAATGACATATCTGAAAGGAAAAGAAAAACGATTATTCGTACAGTTTAAGTACGGTCAAAGTAGCCGAAATCATGGCAAAAGATCAGTGAAATATCGTTCCATGCGCGCCCACCGGTCACGCTCGAGTTCTTCGCGTCGTGCAAAGAGGTCACGGTATGCAGCGATATAAGACTCCACATGTTGTGTGATGAGACGATGCCGTGCGACATAACGATATGCGTTCTCCGCCAAGCGGATGCGTAGGTCATCGTTCGTGACGAGCAGAGTCAGCTTCTCCACGAAGTCCCGCACGTCCCGATAGATCAGCCCCGTCTCTCCGTCACACAGTGTCCGCGCGTACACCGTGGGCGAGGCGAGCGTCGCTGCACCGTGTCCCGCAGCCTCAATGAACTTCAGATCCGATTTTGTACGGTTGAACACTGTATCGCCGAGCGGCAGGAGGGCGATGTCGGCACGATGCAGTGCTGCCGTATAGTCCGCGTAGGAGGCGACGGGGTCGCCGTCTTTTTCTCCCCATATGAACTCTTTCCGTGATGTTCGCAGTTCATCATAGAAGGCTCGATCTCCCGTCACGAGGAAGGAAAGTCTTTCCCCATGCACGCGAATCACCTCATTCAACGCATCCATAAGCGGCGCCCAATCCGCCCCGCGGTTCAGCGCACCAAAGAATACCGTCACATGATCCGTACCGCGTGTATAGCGCCGCTGTGCGGGCAGTTCCGCAAGCTGGTTCTCCAGTAAGAGAACATGTGGATTAAACTCACGCAGGATGTCTGCAAGCGGCGTCGTTGATGTCTGTATGGCGGAGACGGCGCGGAACGAAAAATAATTCGTCTCCTCGAGTTCCCGCACCACCGACGGATGATCGTCCATCTCATGCAGGAGCAGATTCCCACGCATGACGGTTGCACCAAAAAGGCCTGCTAATCCGGGATCAGGAAAATAAAGCTGCCGCTCGATCAGAACGATGCTGTTTTCCGCTTGGCCGAGCGCCGCAAGCGGCAGACGATCGTCGGTCTCCTCGGTGCAGCCGTGCAGCGTGACCGCCCCTACGGCCTGCATTGCCTGAAGCGGTGTATCGAGGCGCACATGTGCACAGACATCAATCCGATTGAGCAGGACAACGGAAATGGGAGGATCGCATAGATTATCCCGTCCCACAGTGCCGGAATATGCTCCGCCGCCGAGGTTTATGCTTTGAGCAGGCGAAGTAATAAAAAATCCGTGTGCTTCATCTCCGACGCCATGCGAATCGCTCGGTCGTTATCCCCCATATCGTGCAGGAGCACCGCCATGTTCTTAATGGTCTCGTCACAGCCGGGATCCAGACGCAGCGATTCCGTCAATAAAATCTGTGCGCTCTCATAGTCGCCCTCAACATATGCGGCGCCCGCGAACGCATTCAGCGTGCATACCTTGTCCCGCGGGCGGATGTTCTCGCCGAGGATTTTGGCGGCTGTCTGTGCGGCGCTCCCTGCAAGAGCTTGCTCGGACGGCACGGCGACTGATTTCGATGCGGGAACGGCGACGTCCTTTGTGGGCGGTACGGCTACGCCCTTCGGCGCGGGGACTGCCGGTTTCTTGACCGCCGACGGCGCGGGGACGCCGACGGGAGCGGACACGAGTCCAAAGAATGCGGCGAGGTGGGGATAATTCTCTCGCACCTCGGCGGGGCTCAGCCGCGCCTCGAGTCCCGCATAACGGTCGATCTCCGCGCGCTGCGCGTCGCTCAGTGCGTTCCCGTGAGATGCAAGCAGATTTTCATAAACTTTGAACGCGTCCTGCGTACGCTTTTCCTTGAGACAAATGCGTCCAAGGAGAATGCGGACGTCCACGTTCGCGGGATCGCGTGTCAGCGTCGTCGTCACCCAGTCCGCCGCGCGCGCCGTATCGCCCGACTCAAAATACGCGCGCGCAATATCGCCGAAGCACTCCTCGGGCGCGCTGCCCGCCGCCGCCATATCTGCGAATGCATTGACCGCGTCGGCATACGCCTTTTTCTCGATATAGCCGCGGATGCGTGCCGCATTGCTGTCCTGTGTCATAGTCGTTGTTCCTTTCCCTTTCCGCTTTCTCGCTTCTTTGCGGCGCTGCTGTTTTTGCCGCGCTCGCTCGGCATGATTTTTCTTACGCTTCTTCATTGAGATACCGCTCCCATATCATCCTGTATGCCTCCTCCATATCCCATACATACTGTGCGCCGTCCATCAGGGGAGAGGCGCGCATCATCCGCCGCACCGCACCGTGGAGTGCCGCGAGGAGTTCGCCGTCCCGCGCGAGCAGCGCCGCCCGTTCGACATAGGCGTCCGCCGTATCCGCAACGAGTTCACCGAGTCCCGCATTGTACAGGATGCTCGTGCCGAACCGCGCACCGTGGCGCGTCCCTGCGCGCGTAACAACGGGCAGTCCCATCAGGAGGGCTTCGCATGTCGTTCCGCCGCCCTGATAGGGATATGTGTCGAGAATGATGTCGACATCGAGATAGTCCCTCAAATAATCACGCGTGCCGGAGCGCACGTCGATCCGCCGGAGGTCGATGTCGGCACGTGCAGCGCGAGCACGCATCCGTTCGAGCGGTTCCGCGTCGTCGTTCACATTCTTGAGCACGAGCCGTGCATCCGGCACCGCGTGCAGAATCTTTGCCCACAGCCGGAGCGTGTCGTCCGTAATTTTGGAGAAATTGTTAAAACTCCCAAAGACGACGGGCATATGCGGTCTGCGCACGATATTTTCGTACGGGGCAAACCGCTCCGGCGGCGTGAAGCAAAGGTGCGTATGCGGCAGCCGAAGGATCTTTTCGAAAAAAAGTTCCTCCATCCCCGGCGGGTCGCAGACGGGATCGCCGAGCACATAGTCGATCGCGGGCACGCCCGTCGTATCGAAATAGCCGATGCCCGTGATCTGCACGGGCGCGGGCTTATACGCCGCGATGCGCAGGGTTCGCCCGCCCGCCGTATGACCCGCGAGGTCAAAGAGGATGTCGATCTCATCCGCATGAATCGCCGCCGCAGCCGCAGTCTCCGGCATCCCCGCAAGATTGCGGTATCCGTCCACCATGCCCGCAATCCAGTCCGTCACATCGTCGTCCGCACCTCCGGCGCTGTAGATGCGTACGTCAAAGCCCGTCCGGTCATATCCCGAAAAGAGCGGGACGGCGAAGTTCAGCACCACATGCTCGGAAAGCGAGGGCGAGAGATAGCCGATGCGGATTTTCGCCCGCCGCCGCTTTTCATGAGAGAACTGCGGCACATCACCAAAGATGCGTCCCCACGCGCTGTGTTCCTCCCGCAGGAATGCATCGGAGACATCCGCCGCATAGTGGAGTGTCATCAGATAATTGCTGAGGAGCTCGACACGCACAGCGTGCGGCGCGCCCTCAATGTTCCAAGAGGCGCGCAGATGCGGCAGCGCAGCATCGAGTTCCCCCAGCATATGAAGCAAATGCCCTTCCATCGCATGATACTGCCACCGACGCGATTCCGGGAACAGATGCGCCTCGTTCATCCGCCGTAGGCGCGCGTGCGCCGCCGCAAAACGCTGCGCCGCGAGATCTTTTTGCACGCGGGAAAAAGCGGCGTCAAACTTCTCCATGCGCTGCTCGGTACCGCGCCCAGATGTCACGATAGCATCCCTCCATTTCGCGGATATAGCCGACCTGATCCATCACGGGAGAGTTCTTCATCCGATCCCGCAGCTCCCTATGCAGGGCATCGAGGAGATCAACATTCTCTGCGAGCATCACCGCCGTCTCCACATAATCCGAAAGGGTCTCCGAGGCAAGATCGCTAAGTCCAATATTGGCGAGTAGACTATAGGTGAAGCGTGTACTGTGCCGCTCTGTATAATAGGAGACGACCGGGACGCCCATATAGAGCGCATCGCACGTCGTCCCGCCGCCCGGCCACGGGAACGTATCGAGCGCGATGTCCACATCGAGATACCGCAGCATATAGTCCCGCGTCGCCCGCTCGAACTGCACGCGGCTCATATCGAGCCCGACCCGCTTCATCCGCTCGTGCGCCGCTCTTACCACGCCTTTCTTCTCATAGGCGGAATTTTTAAGCAGCAGCCGCGCCGTCGGCAGCCGGCGCAGAATCTCTGCCCACACACGGAGCATCTCATCGGTCATCTTTAGATATTGATTGAACGAAGCGAATTGAACGTATCCGCGCCGCCGAGCAGGTGCTCCCTCGGACACCGGGAGCTGTGTATATCCATTATAGCAGAATTGACTCGTCAGGCGCAGTAATTTTTCAACAAAATATGCGTCGCCGACACTCCCCGGTGGATCGCAGTACCGATCCGTGACAAAGTAGTCGACGGCGGAAAGCCCCGTCGTCGCCATATAACCGAGTCCCGAGAGCTGCACGGGTGCAGGCTTCCACGCAAGTGCAGGCAGGCCGCTGCGCGCCGTATGTCCCGCGAGATCAAAGAGGATATCCACCTCATCCGCATAGATCCGAGCGGCGATCTTCTCCGGCGCATTCGCCTGCTTTGAAACATCTCGCCATGCGGTGACAAGTGTCTTGAAGAACTCCGTATACTGATCCGTTCTGCCAAGACTATAGCAATAGACCTCAAAATCGTCGCGGTCAAATCCCGCGAGAAACGGCCAGATGAAATACTGCATGACGTGCTCGCGGAAATCACCCGAGATATATCCGATGCGAATTTTATCCTTTTTTCGCCGTCCCTCGTGCGTATAAGGGCGAACATCCGCGAACAGCCGCTCGTACGCCAAACTGCGCCGATAGACCTCCGCCGGAGATACGTCGACGGCATTCGCCATCAAAAGAGCCCCGGAGTGATAGGAGCGGCGCATCAGCGGGTCGGAGGTGCGCGACGCGTATTGCATCGCATACTGCGATTCGGCAGCAGCGCCAAGAACGTTCGGCGCATGATCCGCACATACTTTGAGAAGTGTTTCGTGCACCTCGGGTGTCGCGGGCAGCCGACCTGCCTCAATCTCTGCAAGCCCCTCCCGGGCGCGCCGCACCGCGGCCGCTACGTCTCCCTCGGCGGACACCCCCACCACGGACAGGTACAGCCGCGCCGCCTCTCTTTCCCGTGCAACGCCCTCCGCAGCACACGCCCATCTTGACGCGTACTCCCTCCGATGCAAAAAATAATACGCCCATGCGAGCGACATGCGCTGCGCCGGCAGGAGCGCCCCGCAGCCGTCGAGGATATGCCCCTCCCGCAGTACCCGCGTCCAGCCCTTTGCCTCCTCCGCGCGCGCGAGCGCCGCCGCATGTTCCTCCACACGCGACGATTCCACCGCGCCGAAGAGCAGCCGGTCATAGGCGCGCTCCATCGTAAATAGATAGGCGGCGCCGTCGGAAATAGGACTGTCGCGGAACTGCCACCGCAGCGTTTCGTGTAAATGCGAGAGCCGCTCCACATCCCGCAGCAACGATGCGGCACGCTGCGCAAGCGTCTCGGCATCCGCCACAATTTCATCCCCGAGCCCTGCCGCACGGAGAATGCCGGCGGCATACTTTCCAACAACACCCGCTGCCGTCAGGATCGGCACGGACGATTCCACGGTACGGCAAATTTGCGCAGGATCGGCATGAATCCCAATCGCAATATCGAGTTCCTCATCAGCGACCTCATCCACGAGGATCAGCTCCGCCACATCCGATCCCGTCTCCGAAATGAGTGCAAAATCCGCATCTGTTAAGACGCCGCCGATCGACACCGGCAGAATCAGCCGCACATGGGAAATGCGCGCGAGCAGCGCACAGAGGAGCGTGACGATCTCCTCACGCAGCCCCTCGTCCGCCCTGCCGATAAGCCCAACTGACGCCGGCGCGCCGTCAAGCATCGGTGTGCGATAGGCATACGCCTCCCGCCGCTCAATCGGCGTATAGCAGAACGGGACAAAATCGGTCTCCCCGTCAACGGTCAGCAGCGTCTCCGCCCCCTCGGCAGGATCGCTCTCTGCAAGAGAGAGCAGTCGCCGTGCAGGACGCTCTGCAAAAATCTCCCGAATGAATACGGGCGACGTATCAAAGGAGAGATCAACAAGGAGGTCGAGCTCATCCCCGCGTATGATCTCCGCCGCCTCCTGCGCCGTACATGCGCCGAGCGTACGAAACGCCGCCGCCGACTCTGCAAACGGCGCCGTATCCCCCTCCGCCCCCGTATGATAGGCATAGAGTTCAAAACGCAGCGGATTCGCCAACGCAAGAAGCGCCGGCAGAAAATCCCGTTCTGCGCCGCCGCCAAAAGAATCGGAAAGATACCCGACGCGTATTTTCTTCTCCGTGTCACGCCGATGCCCGACAGATGCTCCACGATGCTTCTTCGCCCTTTTCTTCATCATACGGTCCTTTCCGATCCCACTGCTGCAAAACGCCGATAGGCGTCCTCCAAAGCGCGCATATATCCCTTTTGATCCATCAGGGGCGAGCGCGCCATCATCCCGCGCAGCCCCCTGTGCAGCGCGTCGAGCGTATCGAGATCTCCCGCGAGCAGGGCGGCGCGCGCAATATATCCCTCCGCACTGTCCGCTGCAAGCTCCGCGAGTCCCATGTGTGAGAGCAGCGCATAGCCAAAGCGCGTACTGCGCCGCGCCGCATAGCGCGTCACCACCGGCACGCCCATATAGAGCGCATCGCACGTCGTCCCCCCGCCCGGCCACGGGAATGTGTCGAGCGCAATGTCCACATCGAGATACCGCCGCATATAGCCCGTATCCGCAGACTCTAGGAGCACGCGCCGGGGATCAAATCCGAGACGTCGCAGCCGCTCCACTGCCGCCGCCCGCATCTCCGGCGCAAAGAACACCTGCGACTTGAGCAGGAGGCGCGACGCCGGGACGCGCTCTAAGATCTCCCGCCAAACGATAAGCATCTCGTCCGTGAACTTTCGATACTGATTGAACACCCCGAAAAGGATCGAACCGCTTTGCCGCGCGGGCGTCCCCCGCGACGCGGGCAGATGCGCGGGCGGCACATAGCAGAACTGACTCGGCAAATGCACGAATTCCTCCGTAAAATAACGCTCATGTCCTTCCCCCGGCGGATCGCAGACGACATCCGTCAGGAACGCATCCACCGTGCGCAGCCCCGACGTCGCCGTATAGCCGAGTCCCAGCATCTGCACCGGCGCCGGGCGATGCGCGAGCACAGGCAGAGCGCCGCCCGCCGCATGACCCGCGAGATCGACCAGCACATCGATTTCATCCGCACGAATGCGCTGCGCAGTCTCTACAGGAGACATATCGCCCATATCCCGCCATACGTCCGCATAGGGGCGCAGCGCCGCCGTCACCTCATCCGGCTCCGCCGCCGTGCTGTAGACATATACCTCGAAGTGCGCGCGGTCATACGCCGTGAGGAGCGGCTGGATAAAATTCTGCATCACATTCCGCCGAAAATCCGGCGAAATATAGCCGACGCGAATCTTCTCATGCCGACGGGGCGACGGAAACGTATACTGCGGCACATCCGCAAAGAGTTCACCATAGGCACAATGCGCCGCAAACAGCTCCGATTCATCGACCTCCCGCGCATTCTGTGCGAGCAGGAACGAGCTATATAGCCCTACATCCGCAGGCTCTTCTCTGTAGGCATCGCAATAGAATGCCGCCGCCTGCGGCTCTCCAATGCGATACGCCACCGCCGCACGCAGGCGCAAATATTCCCGCCGCATCTCCGTGCGTCCCGCCGCGAGATAGTCCGCCGCCTCCCGCAGCGCACGCGGCAGATCGCCCATCCGCTCCACCGCATAAGTATGGAGATAGCGGATCATATCGTCCGCCGTGCCGCGCCTCATAGCCGCCACGGCAAGTCGGCGCGCCTCGGCATAACGCTCCGCGGAAAGCGCAGCAAATATGAGGTCTTTCTGCGCCGCATTCGTCCTACTCATTCTATCGTCGTCCCCCGCGCGTACCTTTACCTCGTCCGCATTCCCGTGCGGTATATTCCGCCCACACCGCTTCGTACGCCGCCCCGACGACCGTCCCATAGGCGGGCGCATCCATCACGGGCGACGCCGCCGTCATCCGGCGCAGCCCCGCGTGCAGCGCATCAAGTGTATCGAAATCCTGCGCGAGGAACACGGCGCGCTCGATATATTCTTCCTCTGTATATGCGATGAGCGCATCCGCGCCGATATTCCGGAGCAACGACGCGCCGAATCTGCTCCCGAGCGTTTCCCCCGCGCGCGTCACGACGGGCACGCCCATATAGAGCGCATCACAGGTCGTCCCGCCGCCCGGATAAGGGAACGTATCAAGCGCGATGTCGATGCGCCCGTATGCCGCGAGATAATCTGCCGACGCCCCCTCCGTCTCCACACGCTCCGGAGGGATGCCTGCCGCCGCAATCCGCCGCCGCGCTTCGGCGGCGCCGTCCGACACGGAGAAGATCTCCGTCTTGAGCAACAACCGCGCCGTCGGCACGCGCCGCAGAATCTCCGCCCATACCTGCAGCACCCGATCGTTGATCTTCGTAAAATTATTTAGACTGCCAAATACAATCGGACGCCCCGCCGCCGGCAAATGCGCCGCCGGAGGCGCGGGACGCAACGGCTGCCAGCAAAAATGCGTCCGCGGCAGTACGAGCAAACGCTCGACAAAGCCCTCTTGCGCACGTCCCGCCGCAAGTACGGGATCTGCGAGAAAATAATCCACAGTCTTTAGCCCTGTTGAGGAAAAGTAGCCGATCCCCGACATCTGCACCGGCGCTGGACGATAGGCGAGGACGGGCAGTGTCCCACCCGCCGTATGCCCCGCGAGATCGACAAGGATATCGATTTGATCCTCATAGATCCGATGCGCCGCTTCCTGCGCCGTACAGCCCATGAGATTCCGAAAACAGGTCACGCGGCGGCGCACCCCGTCCGTGAACGCATCCTCCCGATTCATCGCGTAGACATAGACCTCGAAGCGTGTGGTATCGAGCGCGGTAAAGAGCGCATACGAAAAGGAGAGCACAACGTGCTCCCGGACATCGGGCGAGAGATAGCCGATGCGCAGCCGCCCACGCGCCCCTCCCGACGCATGGGAAAACGGCACAATATCGCCGAGCAGCGCCCCGTATTCCTCTGCCGCCGCACGCTCCTCGCGCGGCGTCTGCGGGAGATAATGCCGATTAAAGAGCACATTGCTCGCATTGAGCAGGCGCAGCGCCCGCTCCGGCGCCGCATCCCGCGCGTGCGCATAGAACGTCACGGCATCCTCCGCATGCCCCAGGAAGCGCGCGCACCGGCCCGCAAGATTGAACACCTTTTCCGCCACGGGCGCGGGCATGGCACGCCCCATCAGCGGCGACAGGAGCAACAGCGCAGTGCTCCGCTCCCCCTGCATCAAATGAATCCGTGCCCGCAGAAAGATCGTATAGAGGTCATCCGGGCGATGCCGCGCACAATTCTCCCATGCCGCGAGCGCATCTTCCGCCGTGCCACACTCAATCGCGAGCGCGGTCAAAAGCCCCGCCGCCTCTCCCGGTTCATCCCGGCGGAGCAGCTCAATATCCGCCTTGGCGCGCAGTGTATCGCCGCGATCGAGCGCGTCATAAATACGCGTGCGCAGACACTCTATATCTGCCGGTATCCGCGCCGTCATATCCGCTCTCCGGAAAGGCGCGCGATGCGCCGCCGCATCCTCATGTCCTCGGGCGCGGCGGAAAGCTCTCTGCACGAGCGCGGCAGGAGCATCGCAATGCGCCCCTGCTCCTCCTGCGAAAACGCCTCCATATGCGCCGCCGCGACTGCCGCCGTCCGCTCCCGGTCCTCGATGAGAGACGCCGCCGCCGCGCACACCTCCCCCGTCAGGAGCAGGCGTCTGCGCGCGGAGAACTTCGCCCCGCCGCGCTTCTCATAGTAAAGGGCGGCGAGCGGAAAGGGCGTATCGACAAGAACCTGCGCCAAGACCCCCGCGTCCGCCGCCCCGTCATAGAGGTCGTTCAGCGCCGCGACGACATCCGCCGTCTCCGCGCCCGTCTCGGCGAGCAGACGCAGGAGCGCCTTGAGGGACGGCAGATGCCGCTTTTGCTCGCGCAGAGACCGGATATAGAACGCCGCCGCGGCTCCCTTTTCCCCGCACAGCTCCGCCGCCGCACCGAGCCGCTCATAGGCAAGCGGGGCAAGTACATGGGAAAAGTCTCCGACGCGGTAGTGCTGCTCATGCAGGCGGATCCCCTCGGCATAGGCACGTCGTGCCGCCGTAAAATAACCACGCTCCCACGCATATGTGCCGTAGATGAGGGGAAAATCCGCTTTTTGCGGAATGTTTTTACAGGCAGCATCATAGGAGGCATCGATCTCCGCATCGTCGGCATTCATCAAGATAAGCGACTGAAGCAGGATCGCGTACGGACGATCCTCACCACCGACGGGCTGCTCTGGCAGCGCCATCGCCTTTCGCGCGTATGCCGCTGCCTTTTCATAATCCTCTAGCGTATAATAGCAGTCCATCAGATGGTAGTCGTCCATCTTGTCATGCCGCCCCGCCGCACGCCGCGCTGACAGGAGCTCCAAATCGCGCTGCGATTTATGCCGGATAATCTGCGGCGAATAGCCCGTATGATAAAGCGTCAGCTCCTCCGTCATCACCATCTCGCGGGCAGAGTCGCCGCTTAGATTCTCCACATGCTCGTGGATGCTCCCGACAAAGCGCAGATGCGGCAGACGACGGAAGATGCGCTGTACCTGTGCCGTCGTGCCAAGGAGCGTGCCCGTCTGCATATCGATATTGATAAGACGCACAATGAATCCGTCAATTTGCTCTGCGCCGTCATACTCCTCAATGAGCGGACGCACACGCGGCGCGCTCTCATCCGTGAAATATTCGTCCGCATCGGTAAAAACCACCCAGTCTCCCGATGCGCGGTCAAGTGCAAAATTTTTCGCGGCAGAAAAATCGTTGATCCATTCAAATCGATACACCATCGCCCCGCCCGCACATGCTGTCTCGACCGTCGCGTCGGTCGATCCCGTATCGACCACGATCATCTCGTCGGCAAAGACGCGCATGGAGGCGAGCCAGCGCAGCAGGTTCTTTTCCTCATTCTTTGCGATGACACAGGCAGAAATTTTCATTGTATCAGCTCCATCAGTTCCTGCGCCTTCCGATTGTTCGGCTGTGCCGCAAGCGCACGGCTGAGATACACACGTCCCTCGTCCCGTTTGTCGAGCGCCAGACAGGCGCGCCCCGTCTCATAGAGATACTCCGCGTCCGTTACGCCGCCCGCTTCTCCGTAGAATAGCAGAGCATTCAGTGCCGCCGCAGGGCGTTCCGCAGCCGTAAAGTCATCTGCAAGTTTCCGTATATATTCGATACCAAACGCCCCCGCACATCGGATTACGCGCGCCGCCTGCGCCTCATCCGCCGTACGGATGAAGGACGCCCGCACAAGCTCATAGCCCTCGGCGGTATCGGGGCGCGGCACGGTGTCGGGTTCATCATAATACCGCCAAAAGGCACGCAGTACATCCGGCAGGAGCGCCCGCAGGCGGCGGTAAAGATGACGCCCATCCGCCGTATGCACGCGTTCCAGGCGCAGAAGGATCTCCGCCGTCTCCCGCACATCGCCCGCGAGCAAGCCCGTCAAATATGCCGCACGTTCCTCGGGCGACTGCCCCCGCACCGCCGCATAGATCGGCGGGATCTCCGGCGCACGTCCCGTTTCGGTGCGCAGTGCATCGCGTGCTGTGCGCGCAAGCGGCATTCGCCCGCTCCCCTCCGCCGTGCGATAAAGATAAAAAAGGCTCTCCGCATCCGTACCGATCTGCGCGCGCAGTCCTGCAAGAACACGCTGCGGCGATTCATCCTCATGCAGCTCCGCATAGATATCCACCGCCGCTTCGCGCGCCGCCCTCGCGTCAAAGGCATATGCGAGTGCCGCTTCCGCGCCCGCGCGGTCTCCTGCCGCAAGCAAAAGACGTGCCCGCGCGGCGGAGATTTCCCCCGCCCACGCGGGGAACGCGGAGCTCTCTCCGCTCTCGTCCTCCGGCATCTCATAGAGCTCCAGTGCCCGCGTGAGTTCGGCGAGCGCACGTCCATCCCCTGCCGCCTCATAGAGCAGGCCGAGACGCCCATGGAAATCCGGCAGGAGCGGAAATGCGCGGCACGCCCGCTCCGCTTCTGCGATCTGATCCGCGAGCGGCGTTTCCTCACTCTCCATACAATCAAGCAGGACATGATACAGATGCGACTGCGCACCAAGAGACTTTGCGTCTTCCGCAATCGCCCCCCGCGCATAGAGAAGCGCGGCAGCGCACTGTCCGAGTCCATAATAGGTATCGGCGAGATAGCGATAGTCTCCCGGGCGGATGCCGTTTTGCTCTATTTCCGCCGCGAGCAGGGCGAGATTGCGCACATGCTTCTCGTACATGCGACCTGCAGAATAGCCGACATGCCGAATGGAGAGTACTGTCGTCTCTTGATAGAGCAGGGGCTCTCCCTCCGCCTTTTGGAGCCGTTCATGCACGCGTCCCTCGTAGAACAGCCCGCGGCCAAGACGCAGGAGCCGCACATGCGGCGCGCGCCCGATTTCACGCGCGCCGGCATCCTCATCCACATGCACGATCGGCAGGAGAACGGCATCCGCTTCCGGCATCAATACGTCCATCATCGCGAGATAGGGACCCACCTCGCGGGGATCAAAGAACGCCTCGTCCGCATCGAGAACCGCCGCCCATGTGCCGGACGCACGGGAGAGCGCCGCATTGCGCGCAGCAGCAAAGTCATCCGTCCATGCAAATTCATAAACATCCGCACCCGCGCGCACGGCAAGCTCCCGCGTCCCGTCCGTCGATCCCGTGTCGAGCACGATGCGCTCATCCGCATACGCCGCCGCATTCCCCAGCCACGTCTCCATATCGCGCGCATCGTTGCGCACAAATACGCAGGCGGAAATACGAACGTCTCGCTCATGCATATGTATTTTTTCCCAAATGCCCATCCGCAGCCGCAGCTGCGCCGCCCCTTCCTCCGTGAAATCCGACGGCTCAAGCCCTCCCCGCGGCGGCGGGATATCGATCGCAGTCTCTGCCGCCCGGATCGCCGCCGCATAGTCATAGCAGGCGGCGCACGCTTCCGCATATTCCGCGTGCATCTCCGGCAGCTCCGGGAAATCTGCGGCGGCACGTCCCGCGATCTCGCGCCGCCGATCCCGCATCTGCGGATGCATCCCGTAGATGTGCAGCAGGATGCGGTACGAAGAGCTCGCATAGACCGTAGGTTGACGTCCGCGCGCAATATCGCGCAGCGCATAATGCTCCGCCATGCGCGCATCGCCGAGCCGATCATAGGTCTCCGCGAGATAGCGCAGACATCGCTCCGGATCGTCTCCCGTCTCCAGCTCCGCCAGCAGCATCCGCAGATTACGCTCCCCCTTTGCCCGCGTCAGCGTCGCCGAATAACCGGTGTGAATCAGTTTGAGCTGCGCCGCCGACAGCGTGACGACATCCTTTATGACCGCCCCCCGATCGCGCAGTTCCTCGTGGATGCGCCCCACATAGCGGCGTTCCTCCGCATATTTGAACATGCGCGGCGCGAACGAATCGAGCAGCAGCTCCCCCGTATCCTCATCGATGTTCTTCCACGGCACAAGCAGCACCTGCGCCCCGGATGCCTCCACCGCGTGTGCAACGTCCCGCAGATTTCCTGCCGTCTCGGATGTAAAATACTCGTCCGCATCGAGGAATACGACCCAATCTCCGTGGGCATGAGAAAGCGCCGCATTGCGCGCCGCCGCGAAGTCGTCCGCCCATGCGAAATGATAGACCCGTGCACCGAGCGCGGCGGCGGTATCCGCCGACCCGTCCGCCGATCCCGTGTCAACGACGATCAGCTCGTCCACATGCGCGCGCAGGCTCTCGATGGATTTTTTCAAATGCACGGCGTCGTCGCGTACGATATAACATGCCGTCAGCCGCATATGCGGCGGTGCATCCGAGACGGACGGCTCTTCCTCCGCGCGGTAGCGCCGCTCTTTTTCCGCCCAGATTTCCGCGCTCCGGACATCTCCCAGATGCGTATAAATTTGGGACATGCGCTCCGCGACCCGCGCCGCCACATCGCGGTTAAAAAAAGAATCGTCCCGCCGGACGCCGACATCGCCCTCATACCGATCCATCGCCGCCGTAAAACTCGCGATTGCCGGCTCGTATTGCCCCAGACCGCAGAGCACCATCCCGCGCTCCGCGTAGAAATCCGGCAGATCGGGATAGCCGGCGATGGCGGCGTTGACGTATTTCAGCATTTCCGCATCCGAAGAATGCAGGGCGCGCATGGACTCGATCACCTGATGATAGATTTTACTCCGTCCGCCGATGATCACCATATCGCTCGAAAGAACCTCCGCCGAGAGTTCGATCACGCGCCGGTAGTCCTTCATCCAAAAATAGCAGTCGGCGAGATATGCCGCGTGCCACGGTTTGCGCCCGTGCGCCGCGGCGTCCGCTTCGAGCATCGCGATATTGCGGTGTACCTTCTCCGCGCTCCGCTCCGTCATATATCCCGTATGCCCGCAGGCGAGACGATCATCCGCATAGCAGAGGATGCGCTCCGCCCCGTCGCGCCGCACCGCCTGCTCATGAATTGTCCCCTCATAGCACAGCGCATCGCCGCCGCGCAGAACGCGCGGCAGAACATCCGTCATCATATGATTGCGGTCGCCCTCGGATACATAATGCTCCATGCGGACCATGAGAAGATCCCATGCCGTTCGGGCGGCATAGGATTCTATCGCAGCGCGCACCTGTGCCAGATGCAGAAAGTACTCGTCCGCATCGAGGAAAATGATATAATCTCCCGTCACATGAGCCAGTGCAAAATTCCGCGCCGCCGCAAAATCGTTCCGCCACGGAAATTCGTAAAGTGCGGCATGATATTCCGCCGTCACAGCTGCGACCTGCGCATCTCCTGCCGTAGAGACAACGACGATCTCATCCGCCGCCGCTGCGACACTCGAGAGAGAGCAACGCAGCTCATCCGCTTCGTCCTTCACAATATAGCAGGCGGAGATCTTCATGGCGCACATCCTTTCATATTGTGTTCATTATACGGCATCCCGGCAAAAATGGCAAAGGATTCGTGATGCAGTTATACGCCAAGATCGCGCGTCATACCGTAACCTAAGTGATGCGGAAGTTTCGATGCATAGCTAGGAATTCAGGTGAACGCGAGGAAGACGTAGCCAAAACCTACGTCGACGAAGCGGTTGCCAAAAATGACGACGCTAGGCCCCAAAATCCCGCTTCACATCACGCCGTAACCTGAGTGAAGCAGAAGTTTGGATGCAGCGCAAGGAATGAGGAGGACACAAGGGAAGGCGTAGATGGAATCTACGTCGACCGCAGTGTCCGACGATATGACACAGCGATGCGCCAAAATCCTGCTTCACGCCGAAAAAAAGAGCCCCTTCCCGTGAGGGAAGAGACCCTTTTCTTGTTTGTCCGCAAATTAACGCCGAAGCGAAAATTACTTGAGGAGCGAGAGGACAGCGGAGCTGTTCTGGTTCGCCTGCGCGAGCATGGACTGCGCAGCCTGGAGCAGAACGTTGTTCTTCGTGTACTCCGTCATCTCCTTCGCCATGTCCGCGTCGCGGATCGTGGACTCGGAGTTCTGGACATTCTCTGCTGCCGTGGTGAGGTTGGAGCTCGTGTAGGAGAGACGTGTCTGGACAGCGCCGATATTCGCCTGCTCGTCGAGTGCCTTCTGGAGCGCCGTCTCGATGGCGTTGATCGCAGCATTTGCCTTGTCCTGCGTCTGAACGCTGATGACCGAGCCGTCCGTACCCTTCATGCCGAGTGCGAGCGAACGCATATCCGTCATGCTGACCTTGATGGCCTGATTCGCCTTCGTGCCCGTCTGGAGCGTAAGTGCATTGTCGTCCGACTTGTTCTCTGCGCGGATGCGCTCGTTGAAGCCGTCGAGAGCGGTGTTCGCGGTCTTGCGGATCGCGCCCGTATTGTCAGCGATCGAGATCGTGAACGAGGAGACCTGGTAGGTCGTGCCCGCACCCTTCGCGCTGATCGACAGAGCGCTCTTGTTGTCCGCCGTGTAGACGCTGTTGCCCGCCTTGTCGAGACCGATGAACGAACCTTCCTGCGTTTTCGCCTTATCGACGAAGTCGGAGCCTACGACACCCTCGGTGCCGTTGAACGCCTTCGCCGTGAGCAGATCCGACATCGTGTTCGTGCTGACCTGGAACGTCGTCGTGTAGGTCTTGCCCTCGCGGACGTAGGAAACGGTGACCTTATCCGTCGACTGGATGTTGAGACCTTCGTCCGTGCGGCTCTGGAGCTCCGTCAGCTTGGATCCCCACTTCGAGCCAGTGCTGAGCGAGGTGTTCGTGAGCGTCGTGCACGTCGCCGTGCCGATGCTGTTGCGCGAACCGTCAACGAGGTACTTGCCGTTGTAGGTAGCAAGCGCGTTGTCGTCGATCTGGTCAACCATCTGGTTGATCTCTTTCTGGATCGTACGGCGGTCTTCGTCGGTGTTTGTGTCGTTCGCCGCGTTGATTGCCTTCTCCTTCAGGGTCTTGAGGATCTCAACCGTGCTGGAGACAGCGCCCTCGGCGGTCTTCATCATGCTGTTGCCGTTCTGGGTGTTCTGGTTGTCCTGATTCAGCGAACGGATCTGGACGCGCATACGCTCGGAGATGGCATAGCCGGAAGCATCGTCGCCGGCATCGTTGATCTTCATGCCCGAGGAGACCTTCTGAAGGCTCTTCGCGAGCGAGGACTGGTTCTTGTTCAGGATGTTCAACGTGTTGACTGCCGACATGTTGTTTTTGACTATCATAGCCATGGTGTAAATTCCTCCCTGGTATAGTTCCGGCTGTGCCGGAAGTTAAATGTATGTGCGGACATCCGTGCCCGCTGTAATAGGCAAGTGCGCGTCTATTCCGTCCGGCTGCTAGCTGACCGTCAAGAACAGCCGCACCGCTTGCTTATTAGCTTTACATAATGTATATCGTCACGGGGACGATATACTTAAGCATTATGCTGAAAATATTTTACTTTTTTTCCTGTGTTTTGTCAAGGTGCAGACCGGGTGTCGTCCGCACGCTCAGTAACGCTTGTTGAGTACGCTCCCGAGCGGGCTCGCCTCGGAGAGATCATAGCTGTGAACGGCGGCATTCTGCCGGCGCGATTTGTTCAGCCATGCGCGCGCCTTGTACCCGATCTGCATCTCGAGCGGACGAACCTCCGCATCGAAGGCTTCCCATGCCGCGCTCTCCTTATAGGGATCGGCGGGCAGCGCACGGATCAAGTCAACGATTTGCTCCCGCTGATCAACAAGGCTGATGAAGGTGTCGATTTCCTCTCCGTCGATGAATTTGATCAGCTCGTGGGTGAGGACGCGGTATTTCTCCCAGAGTTCCGCGGCTGCCGCATACTGTTCATCCGGCATAGACGCCGCTCCCCTCTGTGCCCTGCGAGCCTTTCTCCTCACGCGCTTTCTTCATCGCCTGCGCCCATGCGTCCCGGAGTTCCGTCATGATATCCGATGCCTCGGCGATGATCGCGGGATCGCTCTTCATATTCCCCTCGACGAGACGGTCATAGGCGTAGTTATAAAGCGGCAGAAGCTGATGGGAGATCTCGTAATCCATGTTGAGGGTCACGCGGAACTCGCTGATGATATTCTGTGCTTTTTGAAGAGACTCGTTCGCGGTTTCATAATGCTTCTCCGCGAGCGCCTCGACCCCCTCCTTGATGAACTTGAGGCAGCCGTTGTAGAGCATGAGTGTGAGCGCTTCGGGCGTCGCCGTCATGACCTGCTGTCTCTTATAGGCGTCCGCAGCGGTATTTACCATTCAAAAGCCCCCTCGTCACTTCGCGGCAAAGAAGTTGAACTGTGCAGAGAGACGCGAGATTGCAACTTCCATCGCGTTGTACTTCTTGTAAAGATTGTTCTCAAAGGAGGTCATGAGCTGTTTGAAGTCGCTCATCTGTTTCTGATAGTTCTGGATGAGTTTGCCGAGCTCACTCGTAACGTCCGTCTTGTCCGCCGTTCTGCCCGCATGGTTCTCAAGCGATTTGAGCCGGCTCGTCACCTTGTTGTAAAGACGGTTTGCAACGCCGCTGTTGTTGTAGTCGTTGTCCGGATCGTCATACGACATCAAACGGTTCACGGCATCCGGTTCTGCGGCGATGGCGTTTTTGAGCTTCGTCTCGTCGATCTGCAGATGCCCCTTCTGATCCTTCGACGTGATGCCCATGGACGCGAGCGAATTGTAGCGCCCGGGAACGGATCCGACACGGTTGGTCACGGCATCGCGCATATCGCTGATAATGGAGCGAAGGTATTCATCACGGTACAGAAGCCCCGATTTCGCCTTCTCGTTCCACTTATCGACCTGCTCCTTGGTCATACCGTCCTCTTGGGTCTTTGTGAGCACGCCGTAGTCACGGTACTTGCCCTCGCTGTACTGCTTGTTGAGATCGTCAAGGAGCTTGTTGTACTCCTCCACGAACTTCTTTACATTCTCGAGCAGCTTGTCCTGATCCTGCGCGATTCCGACCTGAGCCGGTGCTGTCGTTTTCTGCTTAAAGGTATAGGTAACGCCGCCGACGGTGAGCTTGTTCTCCTGCAAATTATCGTATACACGCCCGTCGATCGTAGCCTTGCCGTTGACACCGGTCACCGTATTCGTCGTCCCCGCACTGTATGTCTGCGCGGTACCGGGGTTATTGTTCACATTGCCCAATTTAAGGTTTGTAAGCAGCTGTGCGGACGCATTCTGCATATCTCCCGTGCCGCTTTCAACGGAGAGTTCTATTTTGTTCTCCGCCCCCGTCTTGGTATTGACGATGGAAAAAGCATCCGATACCGTGTCATAGGATGCGCTGAGGCTGCGCGCTGCGTTCTTCCCGGCGGTATCCTTATAGCGCGCATTGTTGATGCGGGTCGCAAGGTCGTTCAGCGTGAGGTTCTTATCGAAAACCTCTTCGGCCGTAAACTCAACCGTCGTCGTATTTGTTCCGTCGGAGACCTTGAACCGGAGTGCGACATCCGTGTTTGCCATGCCTGCCGGTTTCGTACCGCCCGCATAGGCAATGTCCTTGAGCATCATGCTCTTTGCATTTTCTGCCGCTGTACTGGTACGACCTACATGTTCACCCGTTGCGGTCATGAGATAGGCGTTCTTCGCTGTCTCTTCGACTGTGACGTTATGCGTCATGAGCCCCGCGCTTGCGTTTGCGACCGCCGTTACGGCGTCCGTATTCGAGCTCGTCGCCGTCATCGGCTTCGTCGTTGCGCTCAGCTTATAGTTTGAAAGCGTACTATTTTGGAACGTGCTGAGCTTTTCATACACATTCGCATAGGCTTCCTTACGCCACTCCGTCTCGACTTCCTTTTTATAGATACGATCATATCTCTTTTGCTGAGAGATCATTCCGACCTTGACGAGCGATTCGACGTCGATGCCGGATCCCGAGAGTCCGTAGATTCCCTTTGACCCCGTGGCTCCTGTTGCTCCTGCCATAGTAACTCCTCCTTGCCTTTCCCTGCTGCCGGCTTAGGCGGTCTTATCCAAGAATGCGCCGATCCAGTCGTGTACCTTGATCATGTGCTCGACCATCGCCTCGGGCGGCACTTCGCGCAGCACTTCGCCTGTTTTCTTATCCAGCATACGCACGGACATCACGTTGACTTCCTTGTGGTACTGGAACTCAAGATTGACGTTGATGCTGCGCATGATTTCGTTGAGCTTTTTGGTGATGTATGCTGTCTGATCTTCGGTCAGTTTTTCATGATGCGCCGATTTCTCGTTCGCTTTCTGCGACGCATCATACTGCACGCTGTTCGCATTGCTCGATGCGGGCACTGCGCTTTCCTGTGCCGGATCGCTTCCTGCGGTCTGCGGGGCACTCTGCCCGTCCTGCATACTGCTCACAGCAACCGCCGCGAGCATGACATCCTGAACGCTTCCTACTGCCATAGGTATCCCTCCATGTATACCGGGAAACGCTCCCTGCGTTTCCGCTGAATTCTTCCATGATAACTATATATTTTACCCTTTGGGCAAGCTGCTGAGGTCAAAGTCCTGCGGGGCTGCCGCGGCTCTTTGGTTCTCCTCCTGGATTGCCCGGTAGATTTCACCGCGGTAGATCTTGACGCTGCGCGGCGCGTCGATAGCGATGCGCACGTTGTCGCCCTGTACCTCCACGATGTTCACAACGATGTTGTCGCCGATCATAATCTGCTGTCGGGGTTTGCGGGTGAGTACGAGCATTACTTGTCCTCCTTTGTATCCGGAAACAAGCGATGCTTCGTCGTGTATGGGCTGCGATCCAGCACAATCTGCTTGGCGTGGCGCGTCTTGGCGTTGATGACAATCGGCGCCATGAGGTTCGCCGTGAGATCGCGGATCTCCGTGCCCGAAAGGGTGAGAATCGTGTAGATCAGAACTTCCTCGGGCGACGTCAGTCCGAGCGCACGCTCCACATCGTCGTCGATGACAACTTCATACTCCGGAAAGAATACGAGCGGCATCGTCATGAGGAACGCGAGATCCGGCGTCTTGAGTGACTGGAGGAACACATAGGGACTCCCCTCCTCGTAGGGGATGATGAGGAATTCCCGTTCCTCCTCAAAGGCCGGAATACCCGATTCGAAAGTGATGATTGCGTCTTCTTCCGCTTCGATCTCGCCGAAACGGGTTGTCATGAATTTTTTCATCAAAAGCTCCTGTTATGCCAGTATATCATAGTGTCCCTCGCTGACCCAGCCGTGAATGTCCCCCTTGCGCTCGAGATAGGTCTCGATGCTGCCGCGGTTGTACTCAATGCGGGCGCGCGGCTCGATCTGCCACTGCGTTGAAACAGCGCCGACCTCGGTCTCGCCGACGACCTCGCCGATGTCGAAGCTGATCTCAGGTTTTGGAATCGCCGCCGCGACGAGCACGCGGTTCTGATCGGCGATACTCTGCACCTCGCTCTGCACCTGCTCGATGGGAACCATGCGTCCGGGTTTCGGCCCGTCCTCGGCGAGCGCCCATGCCATCTGCGTGTGCTTGGACGTTCCCTGCTGCACGCCCGAGAGTCCTTCCTGCTCGTTTTCGCGGGCAAAGTCGGTATGGTTTGTATAGCCGTAGCTGTGACGGCTCGGATAGCTGTCGATATCGATTTTGGGCTGTGTCTTTCCTTTGTTCGAGCGTGCCTGCTGCGACGTCTGATCGTAGCTCGGCTGATTGATGCCCGCGTCGAGGGTGTTCTTCTGCGACCGCATCCCGATCATCGGGAGTGTATGGCGCACGTTGAGATAAAGCATAGACATCGTGGGCATCCTTTCCCGTTATGAAAATGCTAGTAAAAATCAGCGCAGATAATCGACGAGCGAGAGCGGCAGGATGCGTGCCCCCATGGAGAGCGACATGCTCATGAGGGTCTGCTGCTGCATCATCTTGGTTGCAAGTGCCGCGACATCGGTCGAGGAGACATCGGTGATATCCTTTGTGATGTTTTCCTTGTGATTCGTCAAAATATCCGTCATATCGGTGTAGAGGCGCGAACGCGCGCCCGTCTCCGTATGTGCCTGCAGCGTCACCTGGTTCGCAGCATCCGCGAGCGTTACGCCGTCGGAGCTGATCCAGTGCGGGTTGGAGCGGTTCGTCTGCTCGTACACGGTGAGCATGTTGTTGAGCATCGCCGTGCCGGAAGCACTGTTGCCCGAGTTCCCATCGTCGAAGAGGTCGCGTCCGAAGAGGTCGCGCCCCGTCTTATTCACCGTATCCGCCGTTGGCTCGGTTGAACCGTTCTGCTTGACCATGGAGATGTAGCGCATATCGCCGTTATAGGTAGCGATCTGCTGTTTGATCGTGGCAAACTTCATATTGACGGTTGAACCGCCAACCGTTGCGGATGTCGTCCAGTTCGTCCCGGCGCCTGCATCCGTTTTGATTTCGCCCGTATTCTTGAAATGTTGGCTGATATTGAGCGCACCGCCGATGTTTCCGACGCGATCAGTCGCGGGATCTACCGTCGAGCGCCCTTTGGCGATGACGTCCTTATACCCTTCCTGCACAAATTCCTTCGTATAGATGTCGCCCGTGAGGGTATTCATATAGTAGTCTTTGCCGTCGTCCCCCTGAAGCGCAAGCATCTGATGCAGAAAATCGCCGCTTTTCTCATTGCTGACACCGTTGAAGAACGCTGTCTGCCGATCATCGAGCGTCTTGGTAAGACCGCGGTCAACCTTATGCGACGAATCCGTCATGGAGAAGGGCTGCGTAAGATCCGCCTGCCCGGAGAAAATATAGCGGTCACCGAGCTGCGTGTTGCCGAGGGAGACGATCTGCTGGATGCCTGCCATCATCTCGCGTGCGATGGCAGGCCAGTCGCCGCCCTTTTCATCCTTGTCGTCGTTTGCCGCTTGAATGGTCTTTGCCTTGAAGGTCTTTTGAATATCCTCCATACCGGAGAGTGCGTTCTGCGTGGCGTTCATCCACGAAAGCCCTGCCTTCACGCTGCTCTGATACCGCTCGTTCTCGCCCTCGGAGATGTCGTAGCGCAGGTAACGCGAATAGTCCACGGAGTTGTCGGAGGGACGGTGCAGTTTGCTGCCGTCGCCCTGCTCCATGAGTTTGGCCTTATTGTATTCCAGTTCGTTGAGATCTTTTTGATAGCGCTGTACCGAGTAATCGCTGCTGACGCGGATTGCCATGGGTCACACCTTACCTTCCAACCGTGCCGGTACTATTGATGAGCTTGTCAAGCATCTCGTCCATCGAGGTAAGGACGCGCGAGCATGCGCCGTATCCCGTTTGGAACTTCAGCATATTCGTCAGCTCCTCGTTCCAGTTGACGCCCGCGGTGGACTGCCGCCACTGGGTGATCTGTGTGATGAGATCGTCCTGCTGCTTGAGCTTTTTGTCCACGGTCTCGGCGTTCGCGCCGAGCTTGCTCATGATGCCGTTGTAATACTGATTGATGGAAATCGTGCTCACCGGACGCTCCGTTCCCGCGGGATTCATCGAGCTTCCCTGATCGGTGTTGAAGAGCTTGCTCAGTTCGACTGCCATCGTACCGTCGCCTGTTCCGTTGATCCAGCTGTTGTCGTAGGTGTAGGTCGAGGATCCCGCCGAGATGGTCGGCTTGACCATCCCCTTAGGCTTGCTGGTCAGCGGATCGACGGCCGGATCGTAGATCTGCCGTGCCGCGACAAGGTTCTGACCGCCCGGCGCAGTCAGTTCGCTTGCGACCTTCAGGGCATTGATGATCTGCATGGATTTAAGTTTTTTCTTATCTGAAGCGACTACGGAATCTGTCATCGTAATCGTTGTCGTCGTGCCGGAAACCGTTTTGTTGACACTCGCGGCAGTCTGCTCCATCCAGCGCTCGCCCGTCGCCGCATCGACGTGCCATGTGTAGTGTGTACCTGTGTAGCTGCCGCCGGTCGCGGTGCTTTTATTGCCGTTGTCCCCAAAGAAATTAAGCCATGTTGTCGCATCTGCATCAATGCCCGCGCCCTGCTTGTGTACGTCGTTAAACGTTGTGAGCAATGTTGCGGCAATATCCGCGAGGTTGTCAATATATCCCTTATCCTGCACGATGGTATCCTGTAGTGCCTTGAGGACGCCGCTCTGCGGGACATAGCCGATGCCGCCCGCCTCCTTGATGCGGATGGTGTAGTCGGTGATGCCGTACTCCTCGTTGTTCATCGGCTCACTCATCTCGAGCGTCAGCCGGCCTTCGCGATTGACGAGCGTCATGCCGTTCGAGACGACGGTATACATACCGTTCGCTTCCTCATAGACGTTGACGTTCGTGATCTCCGAGAGCTGGTCGACGAGGAGGTCGCGCTGATCGCGCAGGTCGTTTGCTTTTGCCCCGTTCGTCTCCGCGTACATGATGTTCTTGTTCAGTCGTGAGATCTGCTCCGTGATGCTGTTGACCTTCTGCACCTGAATGCGCATCTCGTCGTACTGCGACGCGATCTGATCCTGCAGCTGGTTCGCATTCGTCCGGAGGCGGTCGACGAGGTTGTTGCCCTTTGTCAGAACGGCTGTGCGCGACGCCGCATCGCTCGCGTAGTTCGAGAGATTCACCCACGCGTCGTAGAACTGCTTCATCGCGTTGAGGATGCCCGTGTTCTTGGAATCGTTGAAGATCGTCTCGACCTTGTCGTAGTTTGTCTTATTCGTCTTGTAAAAGTTCTGTGCCGACGTCTCCGACCAGAACTGCTTATCCGCGTAGATATTGCGTGCACGCGTGAGCGACATCGCGTCGACGCCGCCGCCGACGAGGACGTCCCCGTAGAGCGAGGAACGCTCCTGGTAGTTCGTCGCCGCCGAGTTGACGCTCTGACGCGAATAGCCGGGCGTCGAGGCGTTCGTAATGTTGTGCCCCGTAGTATCCAGCGAGAGCTGGTTGTTCTGAATGCCCTTGACCATCGTATTGAGGCCGGCAAATGTTGACCGCATATTCCCTCATTCCTTCTATTACTATACGTCCGCGTCAAACATGGCGATCTCGCGCCGCAGCCCCGCGCCGGGACCCGCGACGGGCTGCGAACACCCGTAGGTATCGTCGGCGGAGGTGCCGGAAACGACGTTGAGCTGATAATTGATAAAGTCCATATTCCGGTCGAGCAGTTCTTTACAGATCTGTACCTCTTCACGCAGGGCTCTTTGCTGTGCCGCCGCACTGCGGGCGGCACGATGCGCAGTCAGCCGCTCGCTGAGGTTCGGCTCTGCGTCGATGACTGCAGCGAGCGTGCCGCGCCCCGTACGCTCCAGGAACGCCGCAAGCGCTTTCTCCGCCGCCCGCAGCTCAGTAAGGCTGCGTTCCGCCGCAGCGGTCGCAGTGCTCACGCCCCCCGCAGCGCCCCCGTGTCGGAGCGCCTCTTTCAGCGCGGCGAAGCAGCGTGCAGCTGCCTCGCATGTGCCGAGCTGCTCTTTGAGCAGGAGCAGTACCTCACGGGTCTCATTTGTCATGACCGTTCACGCCTTAAAATCCAAATTTTTCTTCAAATGCCGCACCTGCTCTGTGCCGCCCTGCCCGTAGACGGGATCGACGACCGCGCCGCCGATATGACCGAGCGTGCGGTTGACCGCCATGAGCGCGCCCTCGATGAGAAGTGCGTTCGCTTCGCTCGCTTCCTTCGTCTCCTTGACGAGAAGGCTCAGCTTGCGGCTCGCACCGAGCACGGCACGGTGCACGGCGTCGCTCGGCGCGAGGAGCGCGAGCTCCTCCATCGTCGTATCGGCAGTCACTCCCGGCGTTTCCTTCGCAATCTGCGCAAGCAGCGTCAGACGCTCTTTCTCCAGACGCTCGACTGTGCGCGCGCAGGCGCTCTCTTCCGCCGTTAGTTTTTCGAGCGCAGCCATATCGAGCGCAACAAGAATACCGCGCTTCTTCTTCTGAAGCGCGCCGATTTTCTCATACTGCGCCGAAAGGGCATGCAGCGTCTCCGTCAGGGCATTCCACATGCTGCCGGTCTCTATATCAATAACGCATCGCGAGCATCTTCGCCGCGATTTCGTCGGGAGCGGGCGCATACGTCCCCGCATCCGTGCGCGCCGAAAGAGACGACACACGATCCGCACGCACACCGTCGCCCGCGCGCAGTTTTTGCAGGATGTCGCCAAAGCTCTGCGCCTCGCCCGAGAGTTCGAGCGCGTCCGGCTGCTGCACGGCACGTACCGCATCCACGCGGCGCGTGCTTGTTGTCTGGCTGCCGGCATAGAGTCTGCTCACTGCCGACACCGTATGATTGCTGATCAACATCTTCATTCACCACCTAATGTTCTGCTCCGACTTGAATGCACGGAGCTCCTTCATTTTCTTTATCGAAAAAAAAAGACGCACACTTAAGGGCATCCCCCTGCGTGCGTCCCGTATTTTTTAATTTTAGCCGAGTGTGACATATCCCTTGCGCCCGCCGGACTTGTCGCCCGTCGTACGCATCCCGGATGCGCTCTTCTGCGCGATGTGCGCGGTCAATTCGTCCCGCATCTCCTTTTGGCACTTGTCGCAGTACTGTCCCTTTTGGATGGGCGAGCCGCATTTCTCACACGGATAGTAGAGGTCTGCCCCCGAGGAGACAAAGCGTCCCTCGCGGATCATGCGGCGGATGACCGGTTCTTGTACGCCCGTCGCCTCGACGATCTCGCCGATCTGCGACTTCGGATGATCACGGACGAACTCGACAATCGCCTTTTCCCACTCTTCTTCCTTTGCGCGGCAATCCATACAAATGCGGGCATTATTAATTGAGACAAATACCTTCCCGCAGCTTGAGCAGTTCTTCATCTTCCCTGCCATCGACAAACGCTCCTCCCAAAATAGCGGATCGCCATACTCTCATGATCCGAATCTATCTTCATGTCATAATACTATCGTATTTTACAACAACATGGGAGAAAAATCAATACTTCAACGCCGCCGTGCGAAGAGTCCGCCCTCGCGTGTAAGAATGCGGCAGCTGTTGAGCACGACGATGAGCGTGGCCGAGTTGTGGATCGCCGCCGCCGCGAGCGGGCTGATGCGCCCGAGCGCGCCGAGGATCATTGCCGCCGAGTTGACGAGGATGGTCGCTTTGAAGTTCTGCCCCACGAGGTGCATCGTGCGCTGTCCGAGCCGCAGCGCCTCGACAAGCCGCGTCGGATCCTCGGAGTGGATCGTCACCGCCGAGGACTCCGCCGCGATGTCCGTCTGGCGCCCGCCGAGCGAGACGCCGACGTCCGCAAAGGCGAGCGCGGGCGCGTCGTTGATGCCGTCGCCGACCATCATGACCGTGCCGCGCTGCTTGAGCGTGTTGACATAGTAAGACTTGTCCTCGGGAAGGATCTCCGCATGATATGAATCGACGTCCATCTCACGCGCTGCGTCCGCTGCGACCGCCTTCGCATCGCCCGTCAGCATAACGATCTCGTCCACGCCGCAGCGGCGGAGCTGGTTGAGCGTCTTCTTCATCTTGGGTCGGATCGGATCCTCGATGCCGATGATTCCTATGAGCCTCCAGTCGCGTGCGATATAGAGCAGGTTTTTCCGCGTAACGCCCGCGCCGAGATGCTCCGTATCCTCGATGCCGTTCTCGGCGAGAAACCGTTTGCTGCCGACACGCACTGTGCCGCCGGTATAGCTGTCAAAATCCGGCACCTCGGCGCACATGCCGCGCGCGACGATGGTCTCGGAGGAGCGGTGCTGCGGTGCTTTCCACCCCTTTGCATCGACATATTTTTGAATCGCGACGGCGAGCGGATGCACAGAGTGCTCCTCGGCAGACGCCGCGAGGAGGATCATCTCCTTCTCCGAGACCCCGTCCGCCGTGCGGATGAACGAGATCTCCGGCACGCCGATTGTGAGCGTCCCCGTCTTGTCAAAGACGACGGTATCGGTGCGCGCAAGCGCCTCGATGTAGTTGCCGCCCTTGACGAGGATGCCGCGTTTCGCCGCCGCCGCGATGGAGGCGGACATGGCGGTCGCTGTGGAGAGTTTCAGCCCGCAGGAGAAATCGATGAAGAGCAAATTCAGCACGCGCTGCCAGTCGCGCGTCGCCCCGTAAACGATCGCCGCGCCGAGGAAGGACACGGGCACGAGGTAGTTCGCCATCTGATCGGCGAAGTTCTGCACGGGCGCGCGGCGCGTCTGCGCCTCCTCGACGAGGTGGACGATGTGGGCGAGGGAGGTATCGCTGCCGACCTTCTCCACGGCGATCACGATCTCGCCCGCCTCGACGACGCTGCCCGCGTAGACGGGCGAGCCCGCCTGCTTCATCGCGGGGCTGGATTCGCCCGTGATGGACGCCTGCGTCACCGCCGCGTCGCCGCGCAGGACGTGACCGTCGATGACGATCTTCTCCCCTGCGTGTGCCGCGATGATGTTGCCGGGGCGTATCTCCTCCACGGGAACCTTGCGCTCAATCTCGCTTTCTCCCTCGCCCTCAACGAGCCAGACAAAGCGCTGATCGAGCGAAAGCAGTCCCGAGATCTGCGCGCGTGCCTTCTCCGCGGCGTAGTTCGTCAGCATCTCCGCGCCGTTGCTGAGGACGAGGAGCATGAGGCTCGACTCGGGCTTGCCCGCGAGCACAGAGGCAATGACGGCCGTCGTCGTGAGCGTGTCCGCGTTCGGTTCGCGGTCGCGGACGAGCCCCTCGACGCCGGTCTTGATGAATTTGCGCGAGATAGCGACGACGAGCAGAGCGCGCAGTACTTTCATAGAAGCGAACATCTCGGGCGCGGTGCGTTTCAATATCTCCATCGCGGCAAAGCTTGCGAGCGAAATCAGCGCGTCCCGGCGGAACTCCGCGAGCCGCTGTGCGGGCGTCACGGACGCTTCCTCGGCGGCGCGCACGGCACGCGAGACCGCCGCGAGAACGCGCTCGGCGGGCAGACGCCCCTCGTGCCATAGATGCACATGATCCTCGCGCACCTCTGCCGCCGCCACCGCCGGGAAGCGGCGCAGACGTGCCGCAAGGCGCGCCGCTTCCTCACGCGGGAGAGCGCATTTCATGCGTATGCGCGTATTCTTGAGTGCACTCATACCGTCCGCCATCCTCTCATCAGCGTCAGCCCCCACCACAGCATCTGGAAGCCCGAGGGCGACGTGCGCGTCGGACTTCCCGGCGCATTTGCAGCCGCATTCGAGAGCACAAGCTGCCGGATGCCGATGAGGAAGAACAGCCCCGCCGCAAGCGAGTTCAGATCGAGCGCGCCGCCCGAATGCGCCTGAATCCACCCGCTGAACGCGTGCACCGAGCTACGGATGCTCTGCGCAAGCGTCCCGACATGCGGCGCCGCATGCCCTTTCGAGAAGATTTTCTCCAGTTCCTCCGCGAGCACGAGAATATGCGCCTCATCCTCCGGATGATAGATGAGCAGGATGCTCCCGGAGTCCGCGTTCACCTCGATCTCGCGCACAAAGGAAAGCGTGCGGATGCCCGCCGTGAGGAGCTCCGCCGTCTCCTCCGTCAGGTACGGCGTCCGATAGCGCCGCCGCCCCGCGGACGCGTGCACGCAGGAAAACGGCAGGAGCAGATCGCCCGTGCGCGGCAGACGCCCGCGCGGCCGCTTGCTCCGCGTCCCCCCGCCCGCCACGACAAAGGAGGTCGGCGCCGTGCGCCCCCCGCTCATATACTGCCGCAGATACTTCGCGAGCGACGCTCCCAGCATAAATCCAGAAACATATGACATTATGCCCGCCTCCTCGCATGCTTTACAATATATTCCTCCGCGCGGCGCAGCTCCGCATTTGCGCGCAGCCGCTCCGGCAGATAAGTGATTAGGATCGATCCCGTCTCCGCATTCGTCGTCACGGAGTCCAGCTCCGCGAGCGCACCGAGACGCCGCCGCACCTCTGTCTCCAGTGCCGGATTGCCAATCATCTGCCTGCTGTAAAGGCGCACGCGCCCCGGCATATAGGACGCGACCTCCGTCGAGCGCAGGAAGAGCTCAAGCGCGGACGCGGGAATCGCCGCCCGGACGGCTTCAAAAATATCCAAGTCCGCCGGCCCCCTTTCCTTTTCAAAAAAGGGCTGCACGCGATAGTCGCGCGACAGCCCCTCTGCAAACAACCTGAGCCTTACTTATCGAGCGCGGACTGTGCCGCGATCAGATCCTCAAGCTCCTCCTTCTGCCGCTGCAGTTCCGCAACCGACAGCTCCGCCTGACCGGACTCAAGCGCCGCAAGCTGCTGCGAACGCTCCTGCATGAAGCGATAGCCGAAAATACCCGCCACCGCGCCGACCGCAAGCCCGATCCAAAAATCCGTCTTCGAGAACATAGTAGTTCCTCCTTTGCCACTTCGCCCCTTGCATGAGGGCATGTTCGCTCCTTGGCGCCTTGACTCACCACTGAGTGAATACCCCACCGCAATCCCTACGACAAATAAAGGCTGCCTCTGTTGGCAGCCTTGAAGGATTCCCGTGAGCGGCAACGGTTCCTGCGCCGTGAGGCAGCGGCAGCGCCGCATCCCTCTCCGGAACCGTTCCATTGCCCTGAGTATAAGGCACAAGCCCTCGATTGTCAATAGTTTGCGGCTAATTAGGAATCATACGCGTTTCCATTCTCAACCTGCACACGATCATCCTAAATCCATGGGGATGATATGAGCATCCTTCATGAACGCGCTGAGTTTCAGAACGTCGCGCATGAGGTCGCCGTAGTGCGCGGGCGTCAGGGACTGCGGGCCGTCGGAGAGCGCCTTTGCAGGGTTCGGATGCACCTCGATGATGAGACCGTCCGCGCCCGCCGCGATGGAGGCGAGAGACATCGGCTTGATCATGCGCCACTTGCCCGTGCCGTGACTCGGATCGGCGATGATCGGCAGATGCGAGAGGTGCTTGACCGCCGCAATCGCACTGATGTCAAAGGTGTTGCGCGTGTACGTCTCGTAGGTGCGGATGCCGCGCTCGCAGAGAATGACGTTCGGATTGCCCTCGTTCATGATGTACTCCGCCGCGTTCAGCCACTCGTCGATCGTCGCCGCAAGCCCGCGTTTCAGCATGACGGGTTTGCCTGCGCGCCCGACCGCCTTGAGGAGTCCAAAGTTCTGCATATTGCGCGCGCCGATTTGGAGCAGATCGGCATAGGCGGCGACCGTGTCCACCGCCTCGACGACCGTCACCTCCGTGACGACGCGCAGCCCCGTGCGCTCGCGCGCCTCGGCAAGGTACTTCAGCCCCTCTTCCTCCAGCCCTTGGAACGCATAGGGCGAGGTGCGCGGCTTGTAGGCGCCGCCGCGGATGAACTGCGCCCCGTCCTCCTTGATGATCTCCGCCGTCTCAAGCAGCTGTGAACGCGACTCGACCGAACAGGGTCCCGCCATCACCACGGGATTCCCGCCGCCGATCTCCACACCCGCGACATCGATCACGCTCGGCGCGGGGTGAAACTCACGGCTCACGAGTTTGTAACTCTTTGAGATCGCGACCGTCGTCTCCACGCCGTGCATCGCGTCGAGCGGCGTCGCGGCGAGCAGCGTCTTGTCCCCGATGACGCCGACGATCTTCTGCCGCGCGCCCTCCATCACCTTCGCTTCGAGCCCCTTTTCCTCAATGGCGTGAATGACGCCCTCGATATCCTCCTGCGAAGCCTCCGCATTCATAATAACAACCATCGTATTTTCTCCTTTGTAAATTTATAAAATATGATGCCCCTAAGCGTGAAAATCCCGCCTCATACCGTATGTGTGATACTCCCCCCGGAGCTAACGCGCCACTTCGTACCGCGTCGGCGTCCGCCGCAGCCATTTTTAAGCCCCGCTTTTTT
>NZ_ALJR01000010.1:0-33594 GCF_000287655.1 Selenomonas sp. FOBRC9 | reverse complement strand
TCGATTTTTTAGGCTGTTAAGAACGCCAAGCCAATATTTGCTGCTCTCATTTTCTCCAATTTCAATGGTTAAGACTTCTTTTCGCCCGGCATCGTTAATCCCTACAACGACGTAGGCCGCAAGTTTGCTTACGATGCTGTCCTGACGCACGGAAAAATGGATGGCATCAATGAAAACGATCGGGTAAACGCTGACAAGGCAGCGGTTCTGCCATTCCTCAATGTGGGGCAGAATCTTATCGGTTACGTCGGATACAAATCCTTCCGATGCCTCAAAACCGTAGATGTCATTGATCGTTTCGGAAATCTGTCTCGTAGTCATTCCCTTGGCATACATGGATATGATTTTCTGATCAATCGCAGAGATATCCTTCTGCCGCTTTTTTACCACCTGTGGTTCAAAAGAAGACTGCCGGTCTTGGGGGACTTCAATCCGAACGCTCCCATAGCTGCTGTTTAATGTCTTGGATTTGTACCCATTGCGAGCGTTCTCATTGGCGGAGCGTTGGGATTTTTCGTAGCCTAAATGGCTGTCCATTTCCACCTCCATCATTTCCTTGATGGTTCCACCCAGCAGGTCTTTTAGTGCGTCTTGGATGTCGGATGTGCTCTCAATGTCATACTCTTGAAAGAGCTGCTGAATGATCGCTCTTTTCCCATCGGTCATTTTGACTTTGTGAACTTCTTTTTGTTGTTTTGCCATAAACAAAGACCTCCCATGATTTGATTTTACCATAGAAGTCCTTATTCCTTCGAGTCAGAAGTTTTTACAGAATTTCTTTCACACACTCTTGTGATGAATCAACTCTGTATTGATGAGCGGGTCGGACAGATGATCCGAAAATATTCTGCTCTATAAGAAACTTACACACTTTACTTGACATACCCGGTTCTGTTGGTTCGATTTCTTGTTGATAGGCGGAGATACTGTCTCGTATACATATAAGAACCTCCTTTTTTAATGATTCTCGATCCGTTTGAATCAGGCAGCCCATACCTGTCCAATATCCAATTTTTGTTTTATACTCTTTGAGTAAGGAAATTTCTCTATCCTTTTTATTTACATATATATGTACAGCGCCTCTCATATCAATCTTCCTTTCATTGATCACGGTTTTGTTCAGATAAACCTTGCTTTATAAATTCAAGCGAGTAAGAGTATCGTCATATTTGATTACAACGACCGGATTATACGAATCATTTTTTGCCGTTTCGACAACAGCTATGTATCTGTCTTTCTTTGCGCTTAGGGAATGTGTTCCGGTGATCGCCTTTATTTTTTTCACTTCCCATCCGGTGCTTAATAGATATGCTTCTATCTCACGGATAGAATCCTCACCCGATTGATTCGTTTCGAGGCATGTCGTGAGGGTTTGTGAAATCAACGCCCTGCTAGTGCTTCTAGGCTGTATTTCTCTGACTGTATATTTATCCAAAATCTCTATTCTATGTAATACCCGGAGCATCGCTTGTTCCCTTTCTTGTATTTCGTGTTGAAAAAAGGTGCCGTAATAGTTTATTATATTATACAATGATCCAAAGCATGGAGCAATTTAGAAATAAAAATCCGGCGACATGGAGATGCCCCGACGACGGTACTATTTCAGTATCGTTGTCGGGGCATTGTTGTAATTTACAAAGAGATTTTCGTCGGTTGGGAGGTGTCGAGGTCAGCCCAGCTCATACCCTGCGTCGTCGAGGACGGCGGCGTACTCGGTATCGGGGATGTCGCGCGCGGTCTTAAAGGTCGCCGTGCCCGCTTCGAGGTTCACGCTGACGTCCGAGATGCCCTCCATGCCGGAGAGCGCTTTCGTGACGTGCTTGACGCAGTTCGGGCAGGTCATGCCCTTGACGTTGATTGTTTTTTCCATGGTATTTCCTTCCTTTCCGGAGCTGCCGGCGGCAGTCTCCTCCATATCTTCACCCCGATCATCGGGGAGTGAAAGCTCCAAAATATTGACCTCCGCCGTGGGCGCATCCGTCGCAGCCTTCTCCTCGTGCGCGATGGCAAAAAAGCGCAGGCGCAGGGCGTTCAGCACGACGCAGACACTCGACAGGCTCATCGCCGCCGCGCCGATCATGGGCGAGAGCTTGATGCCAAACGCGGGATAGAGCACGCCCGCCGCGAGCGGGATGCCGATGATGTTGTAGAAAAACGCCCAGAAGAGATTTTCCTTGATATTGCGCATGACCGCACGGGAGAGACGCATTGCAGATACGGCATCCAGCAGGTCGCTGCGCACGAGCACGGCATCCGCGCTCTCGATGGCGACGTCCGTGCCCGCGCCGATGGCAATGCCGAGATCCGCCTGCACGAGGGCGGGCGCGTCGTTCACGCCGTCGCCGATCATGGCGACGCGGTGACCGTCCGCTTGCAGCCGCTCGACGTGGGCGCGCTTATCGCTCGGCAGGACACCCGCGATGACGGCCTCGATGCCGAGCCGCGCGGCGATCGTGCGTGCCGTGCGCTCATCGTCGCCCGTCAGCATGACGGGGGTCAGCCCCATGCGCTTCATCTGCGCGACGGCTGCCGCGCTCGACGGTTTTTCCGTGTCACGCACGCCGAGGAGCCCCGCGATACGCCGATTTCGAACGACGATGAGCGCGGTCTCGCCTCGGTCTGCCATCTCCTCCATCCGTGCACGGACTGCATCGGGGAGTGTGATCCCCATTTCATCGAGCAGGGCGGCGTTGCCCGCCGCACAGGACGCGCCGCCGACCGTGCCGCGCACGCCTTTGCCGAAGACCGCCTGAAAATCGGTGACGGGCGGGACGGTGAGACCGTGCTCCGCCGCATAGCCCGTGATGGCGGCGGCAATCGGATGCTCGCTCCCCGCTTCGAGCGCGGCGGTGAGCGCGATGAGGTCGTCTGACGTCATGCCCGCAGGCGCGATCGATACGAGCTGCGGGCGTCCCGCAGTGAGCGTGCCCGTCTTGTCCATGAGAACCGTGTCGATATGCCCCGCTGTTTCGAGCGCTTCGCCCGACTTGATGAGGATGCCGTGCGCCGCGCCGCGCCCCGTGCCGACCATGATGGCGACGGGCGTCGCGAGCCCGAGCGCGCACGGACAGGAGATGACGAGGATGGAGATGACGATGGAGAATGCAAACTCCGTGTCCGCGCCCATCATGAGCCACACGCCGCCCGCGATGAGGGCGATCGCGATGACCGCGGGGACGAACACCGCCGATACACGGTCGGCAAGGCGTGCGATCGGCGCCTTTGACCCGCTCGCTTCGTCCACGAGCCGGATGAGCCGGCGGATCGTCGTGTCCTCACCGACGCGCGTTGCGGCGAACCGGATTGTGCCCTCGACGTTCAGCGTGCCCGAGGTCACGGTGTCCCCTTCGGATTTCGGGACGGGCATGGATTCGCCCGTGACGGCGGATTCGTCGATGCTCGTTGCGCCCTCCGTGACCGTGCCGTCGACGGGGATGCGCGCGCCCGGACGGACGACGATGATGTCGCCGACCGTGAGCGACGTGACGGGGACGGTTTCTTCGACGCCGTTTCGTACGACCTGCGCCTCGGCGGGGGCGAGCTGCATGAGCGCGCGGAGTGCACCCGTCGTCTGCCCCTTGGCACGTGCTTCGAGATATTTTCCAACGGTGATGAGCGTGACGATCATGCCCGCGGATTCAAAGTAGAGGTTCGCGCTGTACGCTTCCACGAGCGCGAGATCGCCGTGTCCGAGTCCCCAGCTCATGCGGAACATCGCAAACACACCGAAGAGGGCGGACGCGATCGAGCCGATGGCGACGAGCGAGTCCATGTTCGGCGCGCCCATGAGGAGGTTGCGGAAACCGTGGACGTAGTAGGCGCGGTTGACGTACATGATCGGCAGGATCAGCACGAACTGCGCGAGCGCGAATGTCAGCGCGTTCTCCGCTCCGTGGAATACCGTGCCGAACCATGACGGGTACGGGATGCCGAGCGGCATGAACATGTGGTGCATCGCGATATACATCGTCGGCAGGAGGAAGATGATCGAGATGAGGAGACGCGCGCGCATCGCGCGGATCTCCTTTTCGGCGGTATCCTCCGCGGATGTCGCGGCGGGCGATGCGCTCTGCGCGCCGGGCGCGGACTTCACGCTCGCCCCATAGCCCGCGTGCTCGACGGCGGCGATGATCGCGGCGGGACTTGTGCGTCCTTCGTCGTAGGAAAGCGTCATCGTATTCGTCAGCAGGTTCACACTGACATCTGCCGTCCCCTCGACTTTCTTCGTCGCCCGCTCGACGCGTGCCGAGCAGGCGGAACAGGTCATGCCTGTGATGGTGAATGTTTCTTTTCGCATAATTTCATATATTTCCCTTCCAAAGTGTGACGCAGGATTTTGACTTACTGAATCTGCACCGCTTTGGCATCCGCCTTGCCAAAAAAGCGGGGCTTAAAAATGGCTGCGGCGGATGCCGACGCTGCACGAAACGATGCGGCACAACGCCGTGTTCCTTGCTCTGCATCGAAACTTCCACGTCACTTATGTTGCGGAGGTGCGCCGCTCCCCATTATGCAGCGCACATATATTGTAACTTGATGTTTTCCTATTATAACACACTTGGCAAGAGGGGAATGTGTTTTTACGCATGGCGGGTAAGAAGTCCCATTGACGTGAGTGTTACTATAAAAAAGAACATATATGTGTACGAACAGGAGGAAAAGATGTTTCAACGAATCGACCGCCCCGGCTTTTACTATGGCTTCCCGGTACTGCTCATGACGACGAAGGATCAAGAGACAGGGGAGGACGCCTTAACGCCGCTTTCCTCCTCGTGGGTGCTCGATCAAACAATTGTCATCGGAATCGGCGCGGGCAACAAGGGATTTTGCAACATAGAAGCGGGGGCGGATATGGTTTTTAACCTGCCGGGTGCGAATCTCTATGAGAACGTTAAGCGGATCGAACGCCTGACGGGGCTGCGCAAACTTTCTGAGGTGAAGAAAAATCTCGGCTATACCTACTGCGCGGATAAGTTCGGCGTCGGCGGATTTACGAAGCTGCCTGGGGAGACCGTCGCGGCTGTGCGCATTCCGGAATGCCCCTTTCACATTGAGGCGACCGTCGAATCCATCACGCGCAAGGACTGGTTCGCGATCGTCGTTTGTCACATTACGGCGATCTTTGCGGATGAAAAACTTTTAACGGCAGATGGGCGCATTGATACGGCACGCTGGCAGCCGCTCATCTATAAGCTCAAGGAGTATACGACGACGGGCGTGCGGCTCGAACTGAACTTTGGGTTCAGGGAATATTGAAACCGCGCGGTCATGAAAACGACAAAATAAAAAGACGGCAGACGTTTCATCTGTCGTCTTTTTAGTTTACAAAAATTCTACTCGATCAGCCCGATTTCCTGAAAACATTGGCCGAGTGTATCGTTAGAGGTGTCGGGCTCGAACCGTTTGCCCTCTTTCCAGTTCGCCGCGCCGGTCATATTGATGGCGAGCGCCGCGGCACTGCGGTCGATGTCGCTGCTGCCGGAGGTACAGATCGGAACGATGGTCTTGCCGGAAAAGTCGTAGCTCTCGACGAAACTGTCGATGATGCGCGGCTCCTGTCCCCACCAGATCGGATAGGCGAGCACGACGGTATCATATTGATCGAAATTCTCGATCTTATTTGCGATCTTCGGGCGGGCGGAGGGATCGTTCTGCTCGCGCGTTGCGCGTGAGGTCTTGTCGTTGTAGTTCAGATCCTCGCTCGTATACGGCTCTGCGGGCTGTATCTCAAAGATGTCGGCACCGAGGATATTTGCCGCGTTCTTTGCGAGCGTCTCGGTTCGTCCCGTACCGCTAAAATAGACAACGAGCGTTTTGCCCGAGGCTGTTTTCGGTGCGGCGGCGGTCTCCTGCTTTGGTGCAGTGTCCGTGTCGGCGTTCGTTCCGGCGGAAGAGCCGCAGCCGATCACCGCCAGCATCAGGAAGAGCGCCGTGATGATAGACAGCAGTTGTTTCATCGTTTATCCCTCCTTTTAAGGTTCTCCTAGGTTCAGAATACCGCGTTACGGATGCGGTGTCAATTCATTTCCTTTTCCCATGCGCGGATGATGCTGAAATCCAGCTTGTCCGCGGTGTCCTCGAGGAGCCGGATCTCCTCGGGCGTGAGCGAAATCGCGGCGGCTTTGACTGCATCCGCGACGTGATGCGGCTTCGTGATGCCGATGATGGGGAGCGTCCCCTTGCCGATCGCCCAAGCGACGGGGATCTGCGCGATGCCTACGTTGTACTTATCGGCGAGCAGCTTGAGCGACGCGTTTAATACCTCGATTTTGTCGAGGATGGGATTGTAGGTCGCTGCGCGCGCCGAGCCCTCGGGCATGGGGTGATGCGTGTCATACTGCCCCGAGAGTGAGCCCTGCTCGAGCACCATGTAGGAGAAGAAATGCACATCGTTCTCGCGGCAGTATGCGAGGATGCCAGAGTCCTCCGAGGAGCGGTTCAGCAGGCTGTAGTGGTTCTGCACGGCGCCGAGCTTCAGCCCGTGCTCACGCAGAATCCTGTCCGCCTCCTTGATCTCGTCGATGTTGTGATTCGATACGCCGATCATGGGAGGATTTTTCTTATCCTTGAGGAAAATCGCAAGATCGCGGATCCAGCGCGGCGCGTCGACAGGGTTGTGTACCCAGTAGATGTCCATGGTATCGATGCCGAGCAGTTTGCACTGCTGCTCCCACATGTCCTTCACGGGCGTATTTGATTCGTAGTTCATGCACTGCGGCGTGAGCTTATCCGAGACGATGTATTTCTCGCGCGGCAGCCCCTTGAGGAACGCGGCGAGCATCCGCTCCGATGTGCCCATGCCGTAGGCGTACGCCGTGTCCCAGAGGTTCAGTCCCGCGGCCATCGCGGCGTCGAAGACCGGGCGCAGCGATTCCTCCGTGTAGTTCGTGCCGAATGTGCCGTCGTTCCCCCATGCCCATGCACCGAGCGCGATCTTTGGCAGTTGTGTGGCCATTGTAAATGCCCCTTCCATACAATAGATATTATTTCCCTGTGTATGCGGTGATGCCGTCCGCAACCATCGCGGCGCGGAACTCGTGCACCTCATAGCGCGCCATGTTGTCCGCGTAGAACACGTCCCCGCGCAGGATCTCCTTGAGCGCTTCCCTGCTCTCCGCTTGCGCGATCATGATGCCCGCGCCCTCCATGTCGAGGTACGGACCTACGATGAGGAAGTCCCCGCGGTCAAAATGCGCATTGAACCATGCGCGGTGCGCCGTCATCAGTTCGTCGGCGCGCTCCGCCGGCAGTTTGTCCCTATCGATATACTCGCTGACAATATACATAGATCGTTCCCCTTTCCATTGATACATTTATATTCAGTATAATACCTAGAGCATAGTTCAGGTCAAGAAAATATTCGGAACAGGGGATTTTCGGCGTCTTTTTTGCGGTGTCGAGGGCTTGCATATCGCGCCCCGGTTTGATACAATCTATCTTGCTTGCGGTTGTAGCTCAGATGGATAGAGCATCTGCCTCCTAAGCAGAGGGTCGCGCGTTCGACTCGCGCCAATCGCACCATATACGCCAAAACAAAGGGCTGTGTACGCGCAGATTCGTACACAGCCCTTTTCTATTTCTTTCCAAATCCAAACAGCGATTTGAGTTTTGTGCCGATGCCGGAGGATAGTTCCTCTTTCTGCGGCGTATCCGCACCATCCTCCTCGGGGATGTCGTCATAAAGGTCGGAGTCATCCGCCGCACGGGGCGGAGCGTCATTATAGCTCTCCGTATTGTCGGCGCCGAGGTCAAAGCCCGCGCCGTAGTTCGGGGAGAATCCGGAGATGATCTCGATGCCGCAGTTCGGACACCTGCGCGCGGAGGAGGGGACGAATTTGTCACATTTGGGACAGAACATAGGAATCCCTCTTTCTCAGTCTCTCATCAGACGAACGACAGACACGATACTGACGATGCCGCAGACGAGTGTGAGCGCGGCGCAGGCGATCGTCCCGCTGCTCGGCTCGATACTGAGGAGCGAGAGGAGCTGCGTCGGATCGATCTCATCTGTGCCGGAAAGGGCGGCCTCTACGTTCAGACGATCCAGTTCACCGTAGAAATGCGCGACCGGCAGCACGATCACAGGCGTAGGCAAAAGCGCCGCATAGATGAACAGCGCTTCATAGGCGCTGCGTCCAAGGGTCTTCAGACGGCGCAGGACGAGCGGCAGCGCCGCGAGCGGATAGATGGAACTCAGAAGGAGGATGAAATAGTAATCGCTCCCGTATGGCAGTATACCTGCAGGCATCAATATGATGCACAGCGGATTGATGATGAGGTTGGATGCGAACATGAGGATGAAGTTCGCTGCAGCGCAGACAAGGAGAGCGGAAAAACGAAAATTGCGGTAATTGATCGTTCGGATCCGGCTCAGGAATGCCGTTCGTACACCCGGCAGGGGCTGCGTCGACGGGGGCGCGCCGTAGGCATTTTCCCCGGCATCTCCGCCGCCGAAGAAAAGCCATCCGTTCAGCGGAATGAGGATCAGCAGGAGGACGGCGCCGATCAGCGTCGAGCCAAGCAAAATGTAGGGAAGGGTATTTCCGCCGGTGGACCAGTGCATGAAGTCCGTCAGGAAACTTGTGAGCGGAATGCCCATCGCGTAGGCCTGACTGACGCCCCAGATCAGTATGTAGAACACGGGGATAAAGATGATCGTCAGGATGGCAAGGAAGGCGGGCAGGGCGTAGAGACCGCTGCGTCCCATATCGTGCAGACGGCGCACAACGGCAGAGACGCCGAGGAACGGCGTCGCGAGGAGCATCAGGAAGATCGCGGCACCGAGCGTTGTAACGGTCAGCCCCCAGAATGCCGGCGTTGCATCGCGGAAGAGAGATGCGGCGACGAGGTAGTTCAGCGGCAGGACAAGGCTGTCATAGAGGGCGAACAAAAGCCCCTGACCGCCGCAGATCGCGCCAAGCGTGAGTGCAAAGTCGCGGCGGGAGAGCCGACCCTTCATTGAGAAAAAGCGCAGATCGGAAAACGTGTGCAAAGGGGCATCCGGGAGCTCGGCAGCGGCAGCGGGCAGGGATGGCTCCGCATCGGCGGGCGGCGACGGCTGCGCATCTCCGGCATTTGCCGCAGCGGGCAGCGCGCGCGGATCGTCGCCGTAGGCGTTTGCGCCCGACTGTCCCTCCTTGAAGAGGAGATAAAAACCGAGCGCCACATTGACGAGCGGCACATAGAGGAAGAGGAGGTACCACCCCGACATGCCGACATCGTGCAGGCGGCGGACGGTGAGGGTCAAATGGGAGATAATGAGCGGTGTGCAGAGCAACATGAAAACGCCGATTCCGGTCATGAAGGAATGCAGAAATGCCGCGAATGCACCCTCCCCGGTATCGATCAGTGTCATACCGATATAAATGCTGAAGAAGATCAAAAGGAGCACGCCGAGGGCGGCGAGCACAACATTGCGCAAAAAGTACCGCTTTCGGTTCAGACGGCCGCCCGTGCGGAAAAAGTTCTCCTTGAGTCCTCTGTCCGGCATATGCATAGTGATTCCCCCGTTCCTGCGATCAGTTGAAATTCTGTTTCATTGTAGCACGAATCACAGGGGCAATCAAATAGAAGGAGATGAAGCTTTTCAGGATGTTTTCATCAAAGCCGTATGCACCGGCGATCCCTCTTGCACGATGTGATATGATAGAAGTACCGCTCGCTGCGTACGGCGCGGGCGGCATGATGAAAAAGGAGAGGGGCGCGTTTTATGGCGGAGAGATTTCGGGAGATACTGGCGGCGCGTGCGGCGGCGTTCGGCATGCCGCTGACGAATGCGCAGCTCGAGCAGTGTGTGCGCTACAACGAGCTGCTGCTCACGTGGAACGAACGCATGAACCTCACGGCACTGACTGCGCCCGAGGATGTGGCGGTGAAGCACATCGTGGACAGTCTATCGGCGTACGACGCGCCGCTCTTTGCGCGTGCAAAGTCGCTCATCGACGTCGGCACGGGCGCGGGACTGCCGGGCATTCCTCTTGCGATCTATGCGCCGGAGATCGAGGTGACATTGATGGATGCGCTGCAAAAGCGCGTCCGCTTCCTTACGGAGGTCATAGAACAGCTTGGTCTTAAAAATGTCGTCTGCGTCCACGCACGCGCGGAAGCGGCGGCGCGGATGCACACCTACCGCGCGCAGTATGACATCGCCGTCAGCCGCGCGGTGGCGCGGCTGCCTGTGCTCGCCGAATATGCGCTCCCCTTTGTCCGCGTCGGGGGGACGTTCCTCGCGCTGAAGGGGCGCGCGTACGCCGAGGAGATGGAGGAGGGGCGCGCGGCGGTGGAGATGCTCGGCGGCGGCGGGATCGCGGTGCGCCCCGTGACTCTGCCGGGACTTGACGATGTGCGCGCCGTGCTCGTCATCGAGAAATACCGCAGCACGCCGCGCGCCTATCCGCGCCGTGAGGGAACGCCGGAGAAGAGCCCCCTTCGTTCGTGTCCTTGAAATAATTCTAATGAAGGATTTATTTCCTTTTTGTCGAAATATGAAATACAGGTTGTATTTGCTGTGCGCATTTTCAAGGTCGGATTAAATCGACTTATATCTGAATACGTCGTGTTTTTGGCAATAGAACCGGGGAATAATCAGCAAGGGGATGAGGTAATGAACCGAGTCAAAGGATTTGCGGCGGGACTTTTCGCCGCACTCGTCTTTGCCCTGCCTGTGGGGGGCACGGCGGCATCGGCAGCGGGGGAAAGCGCCGATCCGGCCGCCCCGCCGCACCGGACGGCAGACGAGGTACAGACGGGCGCACTCAAGGCGCCCGCAGACGCGGCGGCACAGCGCGATGCCGAGCGCGCCGCACAAAAGGCTGCAAAGCAGGCGGTCAAGGAACAGAAGAAAGCGGAAAAGAAGGCGGCAAAGGCGGAGAAAAAGCGCGAGAAAAACGCGCGGTTCAAGCGCCTTTTTGTCGACAACGGCTTTACGTATTATCTCGATTCGAAAAACTCGCGGTGGATTCCGCGCCCGAACAGCGGCTCGGAGCGCATCATCGAGGCGTGGGTACGTCTGGTGGAGGATGCACAGAGCGATGCGGCGGATAACGATGCGCGCCCGCAGAAATACTTTCTCGAACATTACTATATCAGTCCGACCCGGCGCGAGATCATGTTCATCTCGGAGCTCGAGGTCACGGGACGCCCGGAGAACGCGATTCATGAGCGTCCGTACGACGCGGCGCATTGGGAACGCCTCGTCCCCGGATCGATTGAGGACGACCTCTTCGACGCCATTGTAGCGCGGATGAAGCAGGCACCGGGCGAGCGCCGCGGCGTGCTCAGCGGAACGAGCGGAATGAGCCTGCGCGACATGGTGGAGGAATACGCGCGCATCTCTCTCTGACGCGCCTGTGGGGGGAAAGAACCCGGAGGATTATATTTTGAAGGAAAAACCGTGTAATTACGACCGGTGCCAGGTCACGGGACTGCTGAATATGATGCAGTTCATGCGGCATGTTTCCGTTCGTATGCAGGAAGGCGGGGCGGGGAAACTCACCTTCCTGTATTTTGACATAGAAAATTTTAAGAGTTTCAACCAGCGCTACGGCTTCTCGCAGGGCAACCAATTCCTGCGCTACATGGCGGATCTCCTGCGCGAGACGTTCGAGGAGGATCTGCTCGCGCGCTTCAACGACGACCATTTCGCCGTCGCCACGGGGCGCGAGGACATCGCGGCGTGCATTCAGTACATCCACGAGCGCGTCCACGCGTATGAGCTGGGGCTTGCGATGGAGATCAAGGCGGGCATCTACCGCCCCTCCGAGGATGTGCGCGACATTGCGCTCATCATGGACCGTGCGAAGATTGCGTGCAACAGCATCAAAAAAACCTACGACCTCACGTGGGCGGAGTTTGACCCCACGATGGAGGAGAACATCAATTTCCGCAGCTACATCATCAGCTCGTTCCAGGAAGCGATGGCGCAGGGGCATATCGAGGTTTTCTATCAGCCTGAGATTCGCACGATGACGCGCGAAATCTGCGGGTTCGAAGCACTCGCACGCTGGCGCGACCCCATCCACGGCATGATCGCGCCGGGCACGTTCGTCCCCGTTCTCGAGGACGCGCACCTCTCGCCGCAGCTCGACCTTTATATCGTCGAGCAGGTGTGCAAGGACATTCTCCTCACGCGCAGCAACATCCCCGACTGGGAGCAGCTGCGCGTCTCGGTCAACATCTCGCGTGCAGATTTCCGCCTGCTCGACGTCGTGCAGGCAGTCGAGGATATCCGTATGCGCTACGGGATTGAGCGGACGATGCTCAACATTGAGGTCACGGAGGGCGTACTCAACGACGATGAGGAATTCCTCCAGTCCGAGATCGCGCGCTTCCGTGCCACGGGCTATGAGGTCTGGATGGACGATTTCGGCAGCGGCTACTCCTCGCTCAACAACATCAAAGACTATGTGTTCGACGTGCTCAAAATCGATATGGCGTTCCTGCGCTCCTTTGAGACCAATCCGAAGACACGCGTTGTCGTGCGCTCTATCGTCAACATGGCGAAGGAGATCGGGATGCACACCCTTGCCGAGGGCGTCGAGACGGAGGAGCAGTTCGAGTTCCTGCGCGAAATCGGCTGCGAAAAGGTGCAGGGCTTTCTCTTTAGTCCCCCCATCCCGATTGGAAAGATGGTTGCTTATTGTCAAAAAAGAGCGGTCGAGCCGTTTGACCTCGCGGACTATTATACGGAAATCGGGGCGATTAACGTCCTCTCGAGCGAACCTCTGGAGCGGCGCGGATCGCCCGAGATCGGCGATGCGCCTTCGCTTGCGCTGCTGGAGCGGCGGGACGGCGAGATCCGCTATCTCTACCAAAGCCGCATGTTTCGGCTGTTCCTTCATAATATCGAGCTGGATGAATGCTGTGCGCATACCCCGAACTACGAGCGGCGGCTCAAGCAGAACCACCGCATGATCGGGCATATGATGGAGGAAGCGGAGCGTACGGGACGAGAGGCGTACACGGACTTTATCACACGCAACTCGTTCAACAGCGTACGGCTGCGGCTCGTCACACAGTGCCCCGACAACTCCCGCGCAGTCTTTCTCATGGCGACCGTCAACATCTCGCGATTCAGTCCCGAGGCGGGTTCTATGCAGGAAGCGCTCAATCAGATCGTCGCGCTCTATGACCGCATCGATCTCTACGAACTCGGAACGCATCGTGTATCGACGCTCTACCGCGACGTCTATGAGCCGCGCTATGAGGAGACCTATGGGCATTTTGAAGATCTCGTCGCACGCTATGCCGACGAGATGATTATTCCGGAAGACAAAGCCGCATTCAAAAAATTCTACAGCGAGACGCATCTGCGCGGCATTCTCGAGCACAAAGAGCCAAGCGACCATACCGCCGTACTCTTCCACAAACGCATGCCGGACGGCGAGCGCTGTCTGCGGCTGCACTATCTGATCCCGTTCCACGTTGAGGGACACGACTATGTCATCTCGTGCATACAGACCATCGACGAGAAGGGCATCGGCGCCGCCCTTGCCTCTCTCGCATAGATATGATTGCTTCAAATAAAAAACCGTCACAGAGAACATCTGCGGCGGTTTTTGTGTGCTTCTCGCACATGGGGCGGGCATGCACAGTCTGCGGCAGCGCGGCGCCCCTATCGAACCTATGATATTTATGGTATAATAACGCCGATATGATTGTGAAAATGGCTTCATTACGCCGGAGGAGGATACATCATGCAGAGTTTTACGTTTCAGAGTCCGACGGAGATCATCTTCGGGCGCGGGGCGGAGGATCGTGTGGCGGAGCGGCTGCGCGCACGCGGGGCGAGCCGCATTCTGATTCTCTACGGCGGCGGGAGCGTGGTGGAGTCGGGGCTGCTCTCGCGCATTGAGAAAAATCTGACGTCCGCGGGTCTGGCGTTTCTCGTCATCGGCGGGGTGCGTCCCAATCCGCGCGTCTCCCTCGTACGTGAGGCGATTCGCGAAGGCATCGCGGCACAGGCAAATTTCGTCCTCGGTGTAGGCGGCGGCTCTGTCATTGACTCGGCGAAGGCGGTTGCACACGGGATTGCGAACCCAACCGTGGATATTTGGGATATTTGGACGCACAAGGTCGAGATCGAGCAGACCATACCCATCGGCACGGTGCTGACCATCCCGGCGGCGGGCAGCGAGGTCAGCGACTCGGCGGTGCTGACGAACGAGGATACGGGGCGCAAGCTCGGGCTCAATACGCCGCTGAACCGCCCGCTCATTTCCTTTCTGAACCCGGAACTGGCATTTACGCTGCCGCGCGCGCAGATCTCCGCGGGGGCGGCGGACATCATGATGCACACGATGGAGCGGTATTTTACCAATGTGAAGGAGCCGAACGTCTTCACTGACCGCGTGGCAGAGGCGCTGATCCGGACGGTGATGGAGTGTGCGGAGCGCCTGCTCATCTCGCGCAAGGACTACGACGCGATGAGCGAGCTCATGTGGTGCGGGAGCGTGTCGCACAGCGGATTTACGGAGCTCGGGCGGTGCAAGGATTTCTCCGTGCATAAACTGGGGCATGAGCTCTCGGCGCGGTTTGATTCGACGCACGGGGCGACGCTGACGGCGCTTTGGCCGTCGTGGGCACGGCATGTTTATAAATATGACGCGCCGCGCTTTGCGCAGTTTGCCGCTGCGATCTTTGGCGTCAATGCGGGGACGGACGAAGAGCGTGCGCGTGCGGGCATCCGGCACATGGAGGAGTTTTTCACATCGATCGAGATGCCGACAAGCCTTGCGGGGCTTGGTATCGGCACGCCGGGCAAAGGGACGATTGAGGAACTGGCGCGCGCAGCGACGGCAAACGATACGATCCGCCTTGGATGCTTCCACCCGCTGAACGCGGCGGACGCGGCGGCAATCTATACGGCGGCGAATCACTGAGACGGGGCGCCGCTGGGTGTGCGGCAGCCGGCGCGCTTATCCCTGTGGTTCTAAAGAAAAAGTTGAGGCGCAGCCCGTTCGAAGACCAAAACCACCGCAAGAGCGTATACTTTGCGGTGGTTTTTGATTGTATAATTTACAAAAGCCCGTGCATGTTGGTATAATAGCACAAAGAAAGGAGCCTCTTGCTATGGTTCTGCCGGACGATTATCTAGACGACCTCATGGTACGCATGGCACACCACTCCACTGCCATCGAAGGGAACTCTCTGACGCAGGGGGAAACCAAAAGCGTCCTGATCGACGCCTATATTCCGCGCGCGATGAATGTGCGCGAACTCAACGAGGTGTTGAACTATAAGCGGTTCATGCCCGTTTTGCTTGAGATGCTCGAAGAGCATTCCCCTGTTGATGTGATGCTCATTCGCCGCATTCATGGGATCCTATGCGAGAATGCGATCGAGGGCGTGCCCGGCGCATTCAAAACGGTGCAGAACATGATTGTCGGCGCAGACTTTACACCGACGCCGCCCTATCTCGTGCCAATGCAGCTGCAAGATTGGGCGTCCAATCTCGAGACGCAGATGATATGCGCCGTGACCGATGCAGAGCGCATCGAGGCGATCTGCCGGCAGCATATCGCTTTTGAGCGGATTCATCCCTTCTCGGACGGCAACGGCCGCACGGGGCGCGCGTTAATGGTATATTCCTGTCTGCGCGCCGAACTCCCGCCCGTCGTTGTTCCCGTGGAGAAAAAGCCCGCCTATATCAGCTGCCTCAATACGGAAGATCTGCCCGCTTTTGCCGCATTTGCGAACCGGCTGATAGAGGAAGAACGTGCGCGGATGCGTCTGTTCTCATAAATGCGCCCTGCCGGCGCATCGATATGTGTAAACCTGCCGCCTTGCGGCACCGAAGAAAGAAAGGTCGATGTCCGTATGGTCGAAGGAGGACGCCGCGCGGCGTTCATGCAGGGGATACACGACGGGGTGCCGATTGCGCTCGGGTATTTCGTGGTCTCGTTCACGCTCGGGATTCTCGCGGGGACGGCGGGGCTGAGTCCCGTGCAGGGGTTCGTGGCGAGCTGGCTGAACTTCGCCTCGGCGGGCGAGTACGCGGGGTTTACCTCCATCGCGGCGCATGTGCCGTATGCGGAGATCGCGGCGCTGACGCTCGTCGCGAACATCCGCTACATGCTGATGTCGGCGGCGCTCTCACAGCGGTTCGCGCCCGATACGCCGTTCCTCCACCGTCTGGCGGTGACGCTTGGCGTGTCGGATGAGATCTTTGGCATTACCGTTGCGCGCGGCGGCTGTGTGGAGCCGTTCTACAACTACGGTGCGCTCGCGATCTCTCTGCCCGCGTGGTCGGTCGGCACCGCGCTCGGCGTCGCGGCAGGAGACGTGCTCCCGGCGGCGGCGCTCTCTGCGCTCTCGGTCGCGCTGTACGGGATGTTCATTTGGGTCGTCATTCCGCCGGCACGAACGAGCCGGATCATCGGGGGGCTCGTGCTTACGAGTTTCCTCCTGTCCTTTGCGGCGGCACATGCGCCGCTCGTCTCCGCGCTCTCGGGCGGCACGCGGACGATCATCCTGACGCTCCTCATTGCGGGGGCGGCGGCGGCGCTCTTCCCGGTGCGCGGGGAGGAGGACGGCGATGCATGACATTTGGAGCTATATCGCGGTGATGTCCGCCGTGACGATTGCCATCCGCCTGACGCCTGCACTTCTCCTGCGGCGGGAGATAAAAAATGTGTTCGTGCGATCGTTCCTCTACTACGTTCCGTATGTGACGCTCGCTGTGATGACGTTCCCCGCGATCATGGAGACGACGCGCATCCCCGCGGCGGGGGCGGCGGCGTTCGCGTTCTCACTCTATCTCGCGTGGAACGGGGCAAGTCTCTTTCGCGTGGCGGCGGGGGCGTCGGCGACGGTGTTTCTCGTGGAGCTGCTTTTCTTTACATAATGTTTGGGATTCGTATTTGCCATTTTTTGGGCAGTGTTATATAATTGTGTGAATATTTACATGAGAAAGGGGAGTTCTCATGGAGTTTGACTGTTGGACGGGCATCCTCGTCGAGGGAAAACCGTACACAATCGTGGAGAAAATCCGATATAAGGAAAAAGAGACTGATGACCGCTGGACGGAATACGGTCTCGCCGCGGAGGGCGAAGAAAAACGTTTATGGCTCACCGTCGAGGGGGATAATCTTTCATGTACGCTCAGCCGGACGGTGCATCGGTCGACGGCGCCGCAGGGCTACGGTCTCCGGGACAAGGGGGAGCAGATCGTCACGGGCGTGTGGGGCGACACGGATGCCTCCGTCGGGGATAGGGCGTCCTACCGCCAATATCGGCATGAGGACGGGAAGCGTCTCTTTTTCATCGAGTGCTGGAAGGGCGGCGAGCAGGATTCTGCCGAGGGACACAGCGTACAGCCGAGTGACATCGCACTCGATCCCGCGGTCTCTGAGACGCGCGTCGGCGCGATGAAGTGGTCGGCGCGAAAGAAGCGGTTCATGAACGGGCTGTCACAGGGCGTTACCGTTCTCGGTGTGGGGCTGTTCTTCTTCTTCATGATCGACGAGATGCCCGATATGAGCACATGGCACGATCTGCGCCGTCTCGTGGGGATGCCCTATGCGGCGGAGGAGCGCGTCGGGGATGCGCCGTACGCATCCAAGGAAATCTCCGCCGAGGGCGGCGCGCGTGCCTACGAGGTGCAGACGGATGCGGGCACGGCGACGCTCGACCTCATCGAGGGACTGGACGGGAACGTCATGGATGGGTATACGGAGCCGGAGCTAGAGGATCCACCGTTCGTTCTGCGTACGAAGGCGGAGGAGGTGCGTATCACCGCCGCATCTGCGGGGACGGCTCACATCGCCATACTGCCGCACTACGTCGACGATGCGTCCGCACAGAACCGGCTCAAACGGAACTATACGCTTGCGCGCTATGCGGAGGTTGTCCGTACAGGAGATGTACGTGGTCGTTCCGTTGTCGTGCGGCAGTAGTAGCCCGGGAGAAGATAGGAGCGTTCGTTATGATCGATTTGTCCGTTCTTATGCTGTCTGTGTTTTATGCCATGTTCGGCATTCTCTTGATGATTGTCTCGAACATCGTCATTGATTTTTTTATCCCCGGGGACTTTTCGGAGGAGATTCGGCGCGGCAACCGCGCGGTCGCGTGGCTCTCGGCAGGCTCGTTCATCGGCATCGGCGAGATCCTGCGCGCGGTCATCGTCACGCCCGTCTATGACGCTGTGCCGCTCGATTTCGTGAGCGGCGTCACGGCGAGCGTCGTCTATGCGTGCGTCGGCATCGTCTTTTTCATCCTCGGGTTCTTCATCATCAATGTGTGGCATCGGAAGTATGAGCTGTCCGCCGAGATCATGCGCGGCAACACGGCGGCGGGGATCTTCGTCTTCGGTATTTTTGTCGGGCTCTCGCTCGTCATCAGCGGCGCGGTACACTAACGGGGCATGCCATGGAGAATGCAGGACGAAAGGCAAAAATTCTCGCTGCCGTATTCGCATCGGTCGCGGCGCTCGGTGCGGGGTATTACTATCGCAACGACATTGTATATGAGCTGTGCGAGGTCGTACACCCTGCGTGGAACGCGGGCGAGCAGCGGCTCTCGGATGCCTATGGGCGGCGCTTCACGCTGATGAACGGCGGCGACGGCACGGAGACCGCGCTCTATGACGACGATACGGTGGTGACGTTCCGCCGGGACGAGGCGGGCAATCTGATCTGGGAGTACGGCACGGCAAGCCTGCTCGCGCCGATTGCCGCGAACTATTTTGCGTTCCACGGGATCGCGTACCCGGGCGGCGCGATGGATGTGAGCGCGATGACCTATCGCCCGAACGGAGCGCTAGAGGCTCTGCCCGCGCCGCCGCCCGTGTCCAAGGGGGTGTCCAACTACCACGGCGGCGCGGGACGCGGCTACTGGGGACGCAGCGGAACGAACTACGACGGAAAAAAGAGCGATAATGTCAAGCAGCTAACGCGAAAATCCGGCTTTGGACGCGCGGGCGTGCGCTCGTCCGGGCACGGTTCGTGAGGAATCTATGATGAGTGCATCCGCAACCTATATCGATCGGCTCGATCCTCGTATTTTCACGTATATTCAGTACGGTGACTATGCGGATCGCTACCCCGCACATACGGCGCAGGCGTTTCCCGACTCCTTTTATGAGGAGCTGCGCGCGGCGTCCCGGGGGCTTTTTCATGTGTTTTGCAAGGCGGCGGCGGTGTTCCGCGATGCGCCCGACGACTTCGCGCGCGCGATGGACATGCCCGAGGAGCTGCTGCCCTATCTGCGCATGCCGAACGTGTTCGGGCTGCCGACATGGCTCGCGCGGCTTGACTATGTGCTCGACGAGACGGGGCGCATCCGCATGGTGGAGATCAACGCGGACACGCCCTGTTTCATCATCGAGAGCTACTATGCGAACGCCGTTGCGGCGGAATATTTCAGGAAAGGCGATCCGAACGCGGGCGCGCTCGCGCAGCTGCGCGTCTTTCTCTCGCATGTGTGGGAGCGATGCGTCGGCGGCGCGGATGAGGACGCGCCCTTCGTGTTCTCCTGTTTTGACGACTATCCCGAAGATCTCGCGACCACCCTGTTTTTGCAGCGGCTCATGCGGGAGGGGCATCCGCAGGCGGACATCCGCTTCCTCTCGTTCTACGACATGGAGATCGATGCGGAGGGCATCCCCCTGCCGGACGATGCATATACGGGAGCACTCTACCGACTGCATCCGATGGAGATCCTGATTGACGAGCGGACGGATGAGGACGAGCCGCTCGGCGCGATGTTCCTCGATCTTTATAAGGAAGGAAAGTTCGCGATGATGAACCCGCCCGAGGCGATCGTTTTGCAGAACAAATCCTTTATGGCACTCGTTCATGCCCTCGCCGCGGAGCGCAAATTCTTCTCCGCGGAGGAATGCGCGCTCATCGGGCGGTATCTCGTCCCATCCTATTTCGAGGACGACTTCGGCGCGCTCGCGGACGGAGCGTATATCCGCAAGGAGATCTGGGGGCGCGAAGGACGGAACGTCCGCGTCGTACAAAAAAACGGCAGTCAAACGCGGACTGCCGTTGAAAAATACGTCGAGAACTATGATGAGATCGTCTGCCGCACGAGCCGCAAGGCGATGTATCAGGACTTCATCCGTCAACCGCAGGTTCGGCATACCGTTGATTCGGGGACGAAAGACGGGTACCTCACGCTCTCCTGTTTTATGCTGCTGGGCGAGCCGTCGGCGGTCGGCGCGCGCTTCTCGCCGGAGGAAATCGCTGGCACGGAGGCGTATTTTGTGCCCCTTGTATGCACGAAGTAAGAGGAAATTGCGACTTCCAATATGCGAAAATATGTGCTATAATGCTTATAAGTGACAGACGAGGTTCGGCCTCCCGCGGGAGGTGATGCGCATGACGCTGTATGAGAAGCTTTCGCTCGCGATCGCCGCTCTGACGCTGATTGTCAGCATTATATCTGTTCTAGTGCGTCCATGACGCAATAGAAAAAGAACCGTCCACGGTTCATGTCGGCTCTTCTTCAAGAAACAAAAATTTTGGGGAGTGACCGACGGAACTACTCGGCTGTCACTCTTTTTATGCCATTATTATACGGTTCCACACAAAAAATGTCAAGCACACTTCTGTTCTACGAAACTATGTGCTACAATATTTGCAGGTGGCAGACGAGGTTCGGGCCTCCCGCGGGAGGTGATGCGCATGACGCTGTATGAGAAGCTTTCGCTTGCGATCGCTGCTCTGACGCTGATTGTCAGCATTATATCTGTTCTAGTGCGTCCGTGACGCAATAGAAAAAGAACCGTCCACGCGGTTCATGTCGGCTCTTCTTCAATCCTAAAAAATTTGGGGAGTGACCGACGGTACCACTCGGCTGTCACTCTTTTTGTGTCTTCATTATACGTTTCTCAATACAAATTGTCAAGTCTGGGTGCGCCGCTCGAGCATATTCCCGATGAGGAAAAACGCGAGCGAGACGGTAATGCCGACGGCGATGGGATGCAGACCGAGCGGACGAAAGCCCACCGCCATCGCGACGCAGTAGACGAGCGTCCCGCCGCCCATGGCACAGAGCGCACCCGTGCGCGTCGCCCACGTCGTAAAAAGACCAAAGACAAGCACCCAGAAAAACGCCGTCTCAAGCCCACCGAACGCGAACATATTGATGAGCCAGATGAGCGACGGCGGCGCGATGGCGAGAATGAACACAATAATGCCCAGCGCGGCGGTAATGCCCATGGAGAGACGGCGCAGCGTCTTTTCCGGGACGAACCGACCGCGTTTTTGCATGTGATGGAGATAGACATCCTTCACCACCGCGGAGGACGCCACGATGAGCACGCCCGAGATCGTTGAGATGGACGCCGCGAGCGGGCCGATGATCGCAAAACCGAGCAGCGCGGGCGGCATCACCGACGCCATCAGCTGCGGGATCACACTGTCCACGCCGCCGAGTTCCTTTGCCGGAACCATGAGCACACCGCGCCCGAGCACACCGACGAGGTTCACCGCGATGTTCATAAAGGAAATCACGATCGTCCCGATGATCATCGCCCGGTTCATATCACCGCTGCTCCGATAGCTGATCGAGCGCACCACCGACTGCGGCAGCGCGATCGTCAGCGCGCCCACGAGCAGCCACTGTGAAATGTAGAGCGACACCGGCATATGCCCCGCTGACGTCGGCGTCAGCATCTCCGGATGCGCCGTGCGCAGCGTCTCCATGATCGCCGCAAGCCCCCCGCCTGCATCGAGTACATAGTAAAAGAGCAGCACGATCCCCGCCATCATCACCAGCGCACAGCAAGTATCCGTCAGTGCAACGGCACGGAATCCGCCGATCGACGTATAGACAACGACCACCACACCGAAGAGAATCAGCCCCAGCTCGTAGCTGTATCCCGTCACCGCCGCAAAGAGCTGTGCCCCGCCGACGAACTGCGCCACCATCGACGCCGCAAAGAACAGCACAATCGCAAATGCCGCCAGCGCCGCGAGCGCGTCCGAACGGTAGCGGTGCCGGATGATGTCCACGATCGTCACCGCGTGAATGCGGCGGGCAAGGCGCGCCACCTTTTTCCCGAAAATGCCGAGCACGAGGAAAATCGTCACCGCCTGAATGACCGCCATATAGATCCAGCCGAAGCCGATCTCGTACGCCATCCCGGGACCCCCAACGAACGAACTCACAGAGCTGTACGTCGCGACCATCGTCATCGCGAGCACGAACGATCCGAGCGACTGCCCCCCCACGAAGTAGCCCGAGAGGAAGCCGCCCGCACCTTCATGTCGCCGCACATAGATGCCGAGCGCGAGCATAAAGACCATAAAAAAGAGCAGCGGCAGCAGCACATAGAGCGTATTCATCGCTGCGCCCCCTCTCCGTGCGACTCAAAGGGCACATCCTCCGCCGTGCGCGCAAGATAGAACGCGAGCAGGGCCCCCACCACCATCACGCCGACTGTCGACGTGATCGCCCAGAGCGGGAATCCCGCGACCCAAATATCCGCATCCGCCAGCCCAAAGCCCAGCAGCACCCACAGCACCGCGAACACAGCACCTGCTGCTGCGGTACGCCTCGCCTCACGCGCGATAGCGTCCGCACATCTCTCTTCGGTTGTCATAAACTCCTCCTCAAAACACGCGCCGTCGAACGCAGAACAACATGCTGTCCGCGGCAGTTTCCAATAAAATATACCGCATTATCCTACCATAAGTTGATATAGTGTGCAAATTTTTTCTGAATTCGACGTAGGTCTTTAACTACGCCTTCGCTTGGATTCTCCTCATGCCTAGCTATGCATCAAAGCTTGCACGCCGCGTAGGTTGCGGTGGGGAGACACGGAATTTTCGCGCCTAGCGTTGTCATTTTCGTCGAACGCTTCGTCGACGTAGGTTTTGGCTGCGCCTTTATTCCTAGCTATGCATCGAAACGTCCGTGTCATTCGGCTGCAAAATCAAATATCATAGATCGAAAAGAACCGGAAACGTTCCTCGTTTCACGGTTCTTTTTATTGTTTCTATAAAATTCTCATGACATTTGTTAAATTTCTTAAAGTATGGGATTGATTTAAATATATAAATCATATAAAATGGATAGCATTAAATGTCGGGGACAGGTACGCTGTGGGACGCACCCGATTGTTGTGTAGAAATGGAAATGAAAAGGAAGGGATGTATTTTGGGAATCAAGCAAAAACTGCTTCTCATGGGAACCCTCATGGTGCTGCTCGTTATTGCGATCTGCGGCATCGGCTACTACCGCGCACAGGAAGCGCTCGTGGAGAGTACCTCCGGCGAGATCAACGCGCTCCTGCACGTTGAATCGGAGAAACTCGACAGCTGGATCTCGAAAAAACTCCAGCGCACCGAGAGTCTGGCGAACCTCCTCACCGCCATGGGCGACAATCCCGTCGTCATGAACCGTGAGATCGTCAGCCTCGCCGCCGGCGACAAAGATCTCATCGACCTCGCCTACGGCGCCGAGGACGGGCGCTTCATCAGCTGGGTCGACGGCAACATCACCGGAGAGTTTGACCCGCTGAACCGCCCTTGGTATCTTGAGGCAAAGACCAAGAGCGCACCGTTCTTCACATCCGTTTACGTGGACAACTCCACGAAGAAACCCATCATCTCCGCCGTCGCTCCCTACAGCATCGACGGCACGTTCCGCGGCGCCGTTCTCTCGGACATCTCGCTTGACGCCCTCGCGGAACACATCAAATCCGTCAAATACCAAGGTACCGGAGCGAGCATCGTCGTCGACCCGAGCGGGCTGATCATTGCGTCCTCCGAAGGGCAGGCACTGCACAAGGTCGACGAGAACGAAGTCCTCAAAGTACGCTTCCCGGAGATGCTGCAAAATAAAAATGGCTACTTTATTATGGAAAAAGACGGGCAGTCGCAGATCATCGCGTACGCCACCGTCCCATCGACCGGCTGGGTCGTCAGCATCGCCGTCCCGGAGAGCGTCGCCTTTGCGCAGCTTGCCGGGCTCAAGACCACCTACACGGTCATGAGCATCATCGGCATCCTGCTCGTTGCGGGCATCCTCTTCGCCCTCCTGCGCTTCGCATCGTCCATTACCGGAGCGACCGAGCGCCTCATGCACCACGTCGGACTGCTCGCAAAGGGCGAGCTGAACCTCCCCGATCTGCCTGTTGTCTCGCAGGATGAGCTCGGGCGCCTTGCTGAGAACTTCAACAGTATGGTCAAAAATATCAAGGCGCTCATCAAGCAGGTTGCCGGAACCGCCGAGCAGCTCGCCGCCGCAAGCGAAGAGCTCACCGCAGGCGCGCAGCAGATGGCGGAATCCGCCACCGCCGTCGCCTCCACCGTCATTGAGGTCGCGGGCGGTACGGATCGCCAGCTCGAGAGCCTTGCGGGCGCAAAGAAGACCATCGGTATCGTCATGGGCGACGTCACGCGCATGAGCGAAAAAGCGGAAAAGGTCGCCGCCGGCTCCGCCTCCACCGCGGATGCTGCCGCCCGGGGCGAAACCCTCATGAACGAAGCCATGACAAAGATGAGCGGCATCGAGCAGAGCGTCCTGCGATCCGCCGAGGTTGTCGAAAAACTCGGCGAGAGTTCCAAGCAGATCGGCGAGATCGTCGAATCCATCTCTGCCATCGCAGAGCAGACCAACCTCCTCGCCCTCAACGCCGCTATTGAGGCGGCGCGCGCAGGGGAGTCGGGGCGCGGCTTTGCAGTCGTCGCCGAAGAGGTGCGCAAGCTCGCCGAGGGGGCACGTGAAGCCGCCGAGCAGATCAAAGAGCGCATCTCCGTCGTCCAGCACGATACCGCCGAAGCAGTTACCGCCATGCAGAGCGGCACCGCCGAGGTGCAGTCGGGTTCCGCTGCCATCCGCGACGTTGGGGCGCAGTTCGAGGACATCATGCGTATGGTCGATGAGATCAACACGCAGATGACTGAGATGAACAGCGCCATTCACACCGTCGAGACAGGCATGGACGACATTGTCGGATCTGCGACCATGGTCAACGAAATCACCGAGCAGACCGCCGACCATATGCAGAGCATCTCCAGCTCGTCCGAGTCGCAGTCCGCCTCGAGCCAGGAGATCGCAAGCGCATCGCAGAGTTTGGCGATGCTCGCGACGGACTTGCAGAATACCACGAATAAGTTCAAATTCTAATCGGGTTCGATTAAATATTGGTTCCGCAAAGGCATGCCGGGGATTTCCCGCCGTGCCTTTTTTTGCGCGCATATCCGATGGCTTCGAATCATTTTCTCACAGATATCTCGGTAAATTTTCTCTAAATATGCATAAGGGCTTGATTAACCCGCGAGAATTATATAGAATAAAAAAGGAACGCGATAGAGTCGGGGGACTCTGATAGAGTGATTCCATATTTTTTGAAGGAAGGAATATATTGTGGGGATCAAACAAAAACTTCTGCTGACGGGAATTCTCATGGCGGTACTTGTCGTTGCGATTTGTGGCATCGGTTATTTCAAGGCGAAAAGCGCGCTCGAAAATAGCATCTCCGGCGAGATCAAGGCGACGTTGACCGTCGAGAGCGAAATGCTGAACGGCTGGCTGAACGAAAAAGGGCGTATCGCTCAAGCCACGGCAAACCTCCTCACCGAATATGCGGGCAGACCTGAGCAGTTTGACCAAAGCATGCTTAGTCTCGGCGCAGACGATAAGGATGTGCTTAACATCATTCACGGTGCGGAAAGCGGCAGGTACATCCGCTGGACGACGGGCGATGCCACGGGACAGGTCAATCCACACGAACGCCCGTGGTACAACGAAGCCAAGGCAATTGGAAAACAGGGATTTACCAAGGCATATGAAGACCTCAATACCAAAAAGATCCTTGTCTCGGCAATCGCTCCATACAATGATAAAAATAATACGGTCGCGGGTGTTGTCTGCGTCGACATTTCGCTTGCTCCGCTCGCCGAACATATCAAGAATCTCAAATATCACGGGCAGGGACAGGCCGAGATCGTCGATCCGAGCGGTATCATCCTCGCCTCCTCCGAAGGGCAGGAAATGCAGCGCTTCGACCAAAATGAGGTTCTGAAAGCGCGTTTTCCTGAGATGCTGCAAAAGAAAGCCGATTACTTTACAATGGAAGAGAACGGTGAGGAGCAGATTATCGCCTATGCCACCGTCCCTGTAAACGGTTGGATCGTCGTCGTTTCCGTACCGGAATCCATTGCTTTTGCCGAGTTGAACAGCCTCAAACTGACCTACGCCGTGATGAGCATCATCGGTATCGTGCTTGTCGGCATCATTATTTTCGTGCTTCTGCGCTTTGCGTCTACCATCACGGGGGCGACCGATCGCCTCATGCACCATGTCAGTGCATTGGCAGAGGGGAAACTGAACCTCCCGGATCTCCCCGTTACCTCCAAGGATGAACTCGGTCGGCTTGCATCGAACTTTAATACTATGATGAAAAATATCAACGGTCTCATCAAGCAAGTTGCCGGAACCGCCGAGCAACTCGCGGCGGCGAGCGAAGAGCTCACCGCGGGCGCGCATCAGATGGCCGAATCCGCAACAAATGTTGCCTCCACCGTTGTCGAGGTCGCGAGCGGTACACAACGGCAGCTTACGAACGTCTCCGGAGCAAAGGCCGGTGTCGAAACCGTATCCGGCGATATTCGCCGTATGACCGACGATGCGAAACAGGTTGCCGCCGGCTCCGCTGCGACTGCAGACGCAGCGCAAAAGGGCGAAGCTCTTATGAACGAGGCCATGGCGAAGATGGCGGGCATCGAGCAGAGCGTTCTGCATTCAGCCGAAGTCGTCGAGAAACTCGGCGAAAGCTCCAAGCAGATCGGCGAGATTGTTGACACGATCTCCGGTATCGCCGATCAGACCAACCTTCTTGCACTCAATGCAGCCATCGAAGCGGCACGCGCGGGAGAGACCGGACGCGGCTTTGCAGTCGTCGCAGAGGAAGTAAGAAAGCTTGCTGAACAGTCCCGTGAAGCCTCCGAACAGATCAAAGAGCGCATCGCCGGCGTCCAGCGCGATACCGCCGAAGCCGTCGCTGCGATGCAGAGCGGCACATCGGAAGTACAGGTAGGCACAGCCGCGATTCATGACGTCGGCGCGCAGTTCGAAAGCATCATGAAGATGGTCGATACGATCAACGGACAAATGGCACAGATCAACAACGCCATGCAGACCATATCGACGGGAGCCGAGGATATTGTTCATGCTGTCGACGATATCAATGAGATCAGTAAAACAACGGCGGATCACATGCAGAATATTTCCAGCTCCTCGGAATCGCAGTCCGCATCGAGTCAGGAGATCGCAAGCGCATCGCAGAGTCTGGCGACACTAGCGACGGATCTGCAAAATATCACGAATAAATTTAAGTTTTAGCAGCGACGCGCGACCTTAGCACATCGTTGTGTTACGATAAAAAGACCGCTCCCCATCGAGCGGTCTTTTTTGTATGCGGTCGATCGTATTTACTTTTTACACCGGCAGATCAGCGTGGGCGGGAAGTTCCGCAGGATGCGCTCGGCAAGCCGCCACGCGGCGACACCGAAGAAGATGCCGAGCGCGGCGCCGGCGATGACGTCGGTCGGGTAATGGACGAAGAGATACATCCGTGAGAACCCGATGAGCGCAGCGAGCGCAAGGAATACCGTGCCGATGCTGCGCCGCACGCCGCAGGCAAGCGCCGACGCCATTGCAAATGCGCCGAAGGTATGCCCCGACGGGAAGGAGTAATTCGTTGGACCGCCGTCCGCGAGCACGGTAACGAGTGGATATGTGACGCAGGGGCGCGCGCGCATGATGAGGTTTTTCAGCGCGAGATCGCCGACGACGAGGCAAAAGAGCAGTGCGAGGATGACGGCGATGCCGACGCGGCGGTATTTACGGGTGTAGATGAGCACTCCTGCGAGGAGGCACCAAATGATGCCGAGTCCGTGCAGATCGCCGAGCGACGAGGCGCCGATCATCCACGGGGTGAGCCACGGGTGTACGAGGTGGTTCTGTATCCAAAAGATTGCCGCCGTATCCGCCCCAAGAATCATGTCCATATGTGAAGCTTCCCTCGATTCTAATCATATGAAATGTAACTTTTTTGCCCAAAACGATACCCGCAGTGCGCCTGACGGTCGCCTGCGGGATCGCGGCGTTGCTCTTTAATTTTCGGTATCCGAGGGATTAGTCGTCAACGCGGCTCGAGAGCACATTGCCGGTCGCGGCGTCGATGCGGACTTTGTACTTCACCGTGCCGTCGGTGCAGGTGACGTTATAGACGGGCAGGAAAGCGGGGCGCGCGTCGGGCATGGCCATATGCGGGGCGGGTGCGGCGTCGTGCATCGGTGCAGGGACGCCGACGGGCGGCTGTGCGGCATCCGCAGGGGTGGTCTGCGGCGGCGCTGCGGGAGCTCCTGCCGGCTGCGGAGCGGGGGCATTTGCCGCCTGTGCGGCGATGCCGCGATCGCGCTGCGCCTCTACGAGGCGGAAGTAATCTTCGGGGGTGACGTCGCCGCGGTCACGGCGTTCTTTGTGTTTTTCTCCCTTTTCATGCTTTTTGTCCTTGTCGTGTTGATCGCGCTTGTCGTGCTTGTCGCGTTTCTCGTCACGGTCGGCGGCATTGGCGAGTTCCACGCGGCGGAAGGTCAGCGCGCTCTCGTCCTTTCCGATTGCCGCTGCGGCGATCGAGCGCGCCTCCGTCTCGGAGATGAGGCTGACGTTCTCGCGCTCTGCCTGTGCGGTGATCATCGCGCTCCGTGCGGCGGCCGCGGCGGTGCGATGCGCGATCTTTTGCTCGTGCATGTAGTACGATGCGCCGCCGGTGACGACTGCCGCGAGCACGAGGAGCGCGCCCAGTTTCTTCAGACGCGACTTCGTGACGATACCCGATGCTGCATTTTTGATGTTTTCCATTTCCATGATGTATTCCTCCTATATGATAATGACTTTGTTCCGGTCGGGCGGGATGTTCTCGCCCTGTCGATAGACATAGTATAGGAGAGAGGTATAAACAATTCGTAAACAAAGGAAAAAGAATGTCTAAATTCTTCGCTGCGGGTTGTTTTTGTACAAAAAACGCACCAATACGGTGCGGTATGTATTAAGTATAAAATCTCATGGAAAAATGGCGAGCATCAGACCGCCCGCCGCGATCAGGGCGATGGCGATGCCGTGCATGAGGCTGACGTGTTCGCCGAAAAATATCAGGGCGATGAGGACGGCAAAGACGACGCTGAGCTTATCGATGGGCGCGACTTGTGTGACGTCGCCGTCCTTGAGCGCGAGAAAGTAAAAGAGCCACGAGAGCGCGCCCGCAATGCCGCTGAGTGCGACGAAGAGAAGCGCCTTTTTATCGGCAAAGACCGTCGGCAGGTCGGCGGCATGGCCCTCTGCGAGCACGACGCCCACGAGGAAGACTGACATGATGACGGAGCGCACTGCCGTTGCGGCGCTTGTATCAAGCCCCGCAACGCCCATCTTGCCAAAGATGGAGACGAATGCCGCGCACAGTGCCGAGAGCAGCGCATAGAAAAGCCACGAGCTCATGGTGCATCCCCCTTTTGTTGCTTGATCCCCATGGTGTGAGTATAGCACGGTTCATCGTCAAATGCACGCATCCAAAAGCATTCCGTTGTTCCTCATAACGCCGATCCATTTTTTGATTGCCGGCCGGTGCAGCTGTTTGGCGGCGATCGACATATAGGTGCGCCAGCGCGGCGGCTGCGGGTCGCCGATGAGGGGGATCTCGCGCACCGAGCCCTCCGTGAGAAATGCCTGCGCCGTGGATCGTGTGACAATCGCCGTGCCGAGACCTTCTTTGACCAGCGCCATCAGCGCGGGCGTGCTGCTCATATAGCAGCCGGAAAACCGATTGGCCGGAATGATGCTGTCGAACCACTCGGAAAATGCCCCGCCCCAATCCTGCATGATCAAGTTCGTGATCGTGAGCCCTTTGACATGAATGCTCTCATATTCCGCCAGGGGATCCTTACGCCCGACCACAAAGACGAAGTCCTCGTCGACGCAGACCCAGCTGCGTATCCGACTGCTTTTTGGGAGGCGATAGCTGATCGCAACGTCGATCAGACCGTCCGCGAGCTGCTGCAAAATATCCGACAAATGCCCGATCGCGGCATGTACCGAGATCCGGGGATAGGCGCGCATAAAATCGACGTAGACCGGCAGCAGGAAATTACCGAGCGCGGAATTCACATTGCCGATCGCCAGCCGGTCGTCAAACGTCTCGATTGAGTTGATGTGCCAGCGTCCCTGCTCGCATCCGCCGCGGATAAGGTCGTCGTCCTGCACGAAAAGAAGCTGTACGCAGAGGGCGCTGTCGAGGACATCCTCACGGAGCGCATGTTCCGCGATGTGTACCGGATGAACGTAGAATTCTGCCGGACTGCCGCAGGGCATACGGTGACGGTTCCTCTTTCGCCCTGCGAGTAAGACTGCCGCAGGGAAGTATAAGGAGCGGGACATGAATCCGATCGCACGGTTCTTTGCACTCGAATCCCATTTGGATGCAGGTGAAAAACAGGGCAATATCCCGCCGGCAAAGGCGCTGTACCGGGATTATTGGCGCGTGGCATGGCCGACGGCGCTCGAGGGCATCTTTCTCAACCTCATTCTGCTCGCGGATCTCGTCATGGTCGGGAGCCTCGGCACGGTCGCCGTCGGGACGCACCACTACTGCATCATCCTGTGGGATCTCTACTATTATTTCGGGCTAGGAATGAGCACGGCAAGCGCGTCCTTTGCCGGGCGAAAGCTCGGGGAGAAACGCCGCGACCTCGCGCGTCTCTATATGAAAGCGGCGCAAAAGTCGGGGCTTATCGTCTCTCTCGTCGTCGCCGCCGCGCTCCTGCTGCTGCGCGGGACAATTTTTTCCGCAATGATTGCAGACGCGGACGCCGCCATGCTCGGCACGGGCATCCTCGCCATCGTCGCCGTTCTCATCGTGCCGCAGACGCAGGCGCAGGTGCTCGCGGGGACGCTGCGCGGGGCGGGGGACAACCGCTTCATCGCGCAGTATTCGCTCTTTGTCAGCGCGATTCTGCGTTCCTGCATCGCATATGTTTTAGCTTTTCCCCTCGGGATGGGGCTCTATGGGATATGGGGCGCGCTCCTGATCGACGAGGTGCTCAAGATGCTCTTGACAGAGTACCGCATCGGCAAAGGCATTTGGCTGACCAAAGAGCTCTGATACGCGAACCTGTTCTGCCATAGAAAAGAGCGCGGGCATTGCTGCCTGCGCTCTTTTCTATGTGTCGGGGATTGCAATATCATACCTTGAACTTGCCGACGAGCCCCTCAAGGTTCGCTGCGAGCTGCGCGAGGTTTTCGGCAGTGGCGGTGAACTCTTCGATGGAAGCGGTTTGCTGCTCGATGGCGGCGGCGGAGTCCTCGGAGAGACTCGCGATATGCGTGGCGCTCTTTGCAACGCCCTGTGTCGTTGTCTCCATGTCCTTTGTATCGGACGAAGTCGAGCGGCTGAGCGCACTGATCTCGGCAACGGCGTCGGCACTGGCGCGCGAGCTCTCCAAGATGGTGTCAAGAGCGCCCGTGAGCCCTTTCACGACGGCGATGATCTCATCAAGCTCGCGCACGAGCGTGTCGTTTGCCGTGCGTGTCTGCGTGACCTGACCGCGGATGTCGGCGATTTTTTTTGTCACCTCATCGGCGGCATTGCCGGAGTTCTCGGCAAGTTTGCGCACCTCTTCGGCGACGACGGCAAAGCCGCGTCCCGACTCTCCCGCGCGTGCGGCCTCGATGGCGGCGTTGAGGGCGAGGAGGTTGGTCTGCCCGGAGAGTTCCTTGATGATGTCGACGATCTGGTTGATGTCCTCGGCGTATTGGGTGAGCGTCCGGACATTTTCGTTCATCTCGTCAACGATGCCGCGCAGGCGATCCGTCTGCGCCGAGACATTGCTGACGTTCGTACGTCCCGCTTCCGCGTTCTCCTTCGATCCGACCGAGAGTTCGGACGAATGCTGCGCATAGTCGAGCATCTGCGTCATGTTGCCCGCAATCGCAGTGACCCGGTCGGCAAGCCCCTGCATGTCTGCATTCTGTGCGTTCGCGTCGCCCGCGACATCCGTAATGATGTGCGCGACATGTTCGACGGCACGGCTGCTTTCGCTGCTCGCCTGCGAGAGGTTCGTCGAGAGTGCGGAGACCTGCTCGGCGGCGTCCTGTGCGCCGCGCATGATGGTCTGTAAATTCGCGACAAATTTGTTGAAATACTGCACGATCTGCCCGATCTCATCGTCGCGCTCGGCGTGCATCCGCTGTGTGAGATCGCCGTCCCCCTCTGCGATATCCGCAAAAGAGTGCGTCAGCATGGCGAGCGGGCGCAGAATCTGTGTGAAAATGACGAAGAATGCGCCGCCCACGATGATGAGGGCGAGCAGGATGACGATCTCCTGTACGGTCTTGGAGGCGGCGATCTTTTCCTGACTTGCGGCGTCGTACGCCCCGACGAGCTTATTGACCTCGGCAACGTAGTCCGCGACGGAGGCGGCGACTTTGGCATCCGCCGCTGCGCGCGCCTCGGGGCTGTCCGCGTTCATTACGGCGGTGATCTGCGCGCGGTAGGCCTCCCAACGCGGTTTTACCGCATCGAGCTGCGCGCGTGCGGCGGGGTCTTCCGTCTTTGTGAGGTTCAGCGCAGGATCACCCGCATCGAGCCCCTTGAGGATCTTGTCGTACTGGGCGATAAATTCCTCAATATTTTTTCGGATCGTATCGGCGTCCGCGCCGTCCGCCGAGACAAGACGTGCGGAGAGCCACGAGAGCTGATACGCCTTCATGCGCAGCGACCCGGAGGCGTTCACCATCGGCGAGTCGCCCTTGAGCTCATCGAACGTGTGGAAGTTGAATCCCACGAGCGCAACGATGAAGACGAAGAGCGTGATGAGAATGGAGAGAAGTTTGACGCGGATAGACATTGCTTTCAGAACCTTTCTTGCATAACGTGAAGCTATTATGCCGGGGCAAAACATGCGCCCGATTCCTATTATACTTTTGTGATAATAGCACAGTAAAACATAAAATTCAAGTTGAAGCGTATGCGAGTGGTGTCGTCGGGGACACTTACGATCAAAAAATATAAAAACAGGGCTTTCTAATCGGCAATGCATTGTGCCGATCAAAAGCCCTGATTTGTATATGGGGTGTATATGGTTTCTCTCACTGATACGTCGCGAGGTACTCCGTCCACATCTCTTCGGGGACGAAGCCGCCGCCCGTCGCCCATGCAATCTGCGTTGCGTTCGCCAGGCGCGCGGGGGTGAGGTCGTGCGCCTTGCAGTATGCCGCGGCGTCCGGCAGGCGAAGGAGGTTCAGAGGCCCGACAAATGCGGCGCAGCTCGACGGCTCGATGCGGATGCCCTCGCTCGCGTCGAGAAGGCGCAGATAATCATAGAGTTTTGCATCGATGGCGGTGAAGATGCCCGCGACCTGATTCGTCATGAGACGCGTGACGAATCCCGAGGGACACGGCACGGCGAGCCCGTCCGCCTCGGTGCGCCCCGAGATGCCAAAATCGTGGACATTCACGCCCTCGAATGCCTGCGTCGCGATGCCGAGGAGGACGGAGGGGCAGGTCGCCGGCTCGACAAAGAACGCGTGCACATCGTCGCCGTAGATGCGGCGGAGTCCATAGGAGACGCCGCCCGGCGAGCC
>NZ_ALJR01000009.1:0-32647 GCF_000287655.1 Selenomonas sp. FOBRC9 | reverse complement strand
TCGATTTTTTAGGCTGTTAAGAACGCCAAGCCAATATTTGCTGCTCTCATTTTCTCCAATTTCAATGGTTAAGACTTCTTTTCGCCCGGCATCGTTAATCCCTACAACGACGTAGGCCGCAAGTTTGCTTACGATGCTGTCCTGACGCACGGAAAAATGGATGGCATCAATGAAAACGATCGGGTAAACGCTGACAAGGCAGCGGTTCTGCCATTCCTCAATGTGGGGCAGAATCTTATCGGTTACGTCGGATACAAATCCTTCCGATGCCTCAAAACCGTAGATGTCATTGATCGTTTCGGAAATCTGTCTCGTAGTCATTCCCTTGGCATACATGGATATGATTTTCTGATCAATCGCAGAGATATCCTTCTGCCGCTTTTTTACCACCTGTGGTTCAAAAGAAGACTGCCGGTCTTGGGGGACTTCAATCCGAACGCTCCCATAGCTGCTGTTTAATGTCTTGGATTTGTACCCATTGCGAGCGTTCTCATTGGCGGAGCGTTGGGATTTTTCGTAGCCTAAATGGCTGTCCATTTCCACCTCCATCATTTCCTTGATGGTTCCACCCAGCAGGTCTTTTAGTGCGTCTTGGATGTCGGATGTGCTCTCAATGTCATACTCTTGAAAGAGCTGCTGAATGATCGCTCTTTTCCCATCGGTCATTTTGACTTTGTGAACTTCTTTTTGTTGTTTTGCCATAAACAAAGACCTCCCATGATTTGATTTTACCATAGAAGTCCTTATTCCTTCGAGTCAGAAGTTTTTACAGAATTTCTTTCACACACTCTTCGCTCACAGATTTGCTGAAGTATATGGAAACCAGCCTTATGCCTATTTGAATATCTCTTCTTACGATTCAGCGAAAACACTTTCTGTTATATCTACCATCGCAAAGCTATCCAACATTATCGACCAACACCGAAAATATAATCCCCAATCAAGCATCTGTCATTATGTCAAGCGATATAGAAATGTCCCTATATGGGTTCTTATCAATTTTTTAGATTTTGGAACACTGCGAAATATGCTTTCATCTGTTCCAACAAATCTACAGACTATGGTTGCTCGGGATATGATGTCTTTTGTTCAAGAACATCTGCCGAACACTACAAAATTCCCTGCCGAAACAATGAACACATTTATCAAAAATATACATGAGGTACGTAATGTCTGTGCTCACAACAATCGTTTAGTTGAATTTTCTTGTCGAGGTGACAGCCATTATTGGGCTCCTTTACATGACAAGTATAGTATTCATTCCACTGACAAGCGTCGCGATGTGTTTTCGGTATTTATATCTCTTCAGTGTTTCTTAAGTATTTCAGAATATGGAACCGTACATAATAAGATTCGCAAACTTATAAAACGCTTGGATAACAAGCTAAATACGCTAGCGTCCGATGATGTCCTTCAACTTCTAGGCTTTCCTAAAAATTGGCAAGATACTCCTCTAATTCAACATGATGCTGAGCATATCTAACCACAAAATTTTATATCTCCCCACATTGAGATACAAATATCCGCGATTTTTGATGTTTCATATTTTCGATACCTCAATTTCTGCATTTTTTGATGTGTCAAAGTATACTTTACATTTTTGACGGCAATATCTTAAAGTATAGTTTACATCTTTGACGTTGTCCGCTGTAACCCCTTGATATATAAGGCTTTACGGCCGCAAAAGGACTACGAAAGGACTATAAAAAGAACTAGCATCATACGTTTAGTCCTTTCCAAATAAAAACCGCCCGCGATGTTGGCGCATCACGAGCGGGATAACAGAATCAGCGTTTCAACTGATCCACCAGTTTTTGTTTTTCAACGATCTCTTTTACATTGGCACGTTTTCCATAAACAAATGTGCCTACTAAGGCGGCAATCCCCATGAACATTGTCCCGAGACCTTCAAGAGAATGCCCCGTTATAACGATCCATGTGCCGGCACCTATTGACGCAAGCCCTAACAAAAAACCGCAGATAATCCCTGCAAGACTGTTTATAGATTGCGACTTAATAACACGTCGTTCTATATCTTGACGATGCCCCGCTTGATTCTCAGCCATCGTTATGATGCGATCTGCGGCACCCGGGCATATCTCCTCATAGTCTGCCAAATGAACAGGCGGCGGCAAGGGGCCTTCAAAGTGTCCCGCATATGTTACACCTTGATTCTGCTTTACAACAGCATCATTTCTTTGCTTTTTATTACTGCCCATATTCCATGCTCATTGCGTTGCGCAGATCATTCCCCACAACACGCCAATCATGCGCCAAAGCATTACGATCAGCTTCTTCCGGCGTGGAGGATTCATTGTAGGTGTTCAGCGTTGCGCCCATATCAAAAACGGATGCCATGCCCTTCAAGAATCCGATCTCGGAAAACAGCAGGCTAACATATCCCTTTTCCATAAAGTAACACCTCCTAAATTGATTATAGCACAATTTGTCAACGTCAAAATTTCTCTATTTACTTCTATTGCGTTCTATTTGCATCCATGAGTGAAAAACCGCCCTCTATGCTACCAACACAGAGGACGGATCGAGCAAGCATCCCGAAGGATATACTCACCGTAGCAGGAACAGTATATCACACTTTCGGAGCGTTTGCTATCCCTTACAACCCCGGAGGTGTTTTATTATGGCAAAAATCAGAGTTCGCAAACGCGGCAAGACGTATTCCTACAGCTTCGACATATCCAAAAAGCCCCGCAGGATGAAGGAAAAAGGCGGCTTTGCCACCGAGCAGGAAGCCTTTGACGCGGGGACGGCGGCATATGCAGCGTGGAAAACCGGCAACGTCGGCATCACGAGCGCAAAGGTCACGTTGGATGAATTCGTGGCATCATGGCTTGAGAACGTCGTTAAAGGGAGCACGAAGCAGCGGACATACGAAATCTATAAATACCAATACAGGGCATATATGTCCCCGTACGTTGGAATGATGCTGCTGCAGGACGTACGCCCCCGTGATATTGATCGCATGGTCAAAGAGCTTGCGGGAAAAGGATTATCACACGGGACAATATCCGCCGTTATGCGCGTTGCGCACATTGCATTCAAGTATGCCATTTATCCATCCGAACTGATACAGACGAATCCGACAGAGTACATAAAGATTCCCAAAACAGCCGCAAAGAAGGTGATTAAGCGCACCATTATCAGCAAGGAACAATTCAGTGAGTTGCTGGCAAAATTCCCATTTCCGCATCGGTATCGGATCCTTATCATGATAGCTTACTATACAGGCATGAGGCTCGGGGAAGTGCTCGGTCTTGCATGGGACGACATATCGCTTGAGAAAAAGACCATCTCGGTATCCCGCCAGCTTTGCCCTGCCACAAGTGACGCGCCTGCATATTTTGATACACCGAAAACCGCCACAAGCGCCCGTACCGTTTACATCGGCACCACACTTCTATCTGCGCTGAAACAATGGCGGACTATTCAGAATGGATACCGCCTCAAGCTCGGTATCGTGTATCAGATCGCCTACGAAATGCCGGACAGCAGAACATTGTATTTACTTCCCCGCAAGGAGGCCGCCCCGCAGAATGCAAAAGAGCGTTCTCTTGTCTGTACCGATCGCTTCGGTATCCCCGTACAGCGTACTTCCCTCATAGAACGCCTGCGAACATTAGGATTGAACACACATAGTTTTAGGCATACTCATGCTACTCGCCTTATCGAGGCGGGAGCAAAGCCTGTTGACGTTGCGGCGCGTCTCGGTCACGCAGACGCCACGATAACGCAAAACCTATACACGCACGACACGGTGGCCATGCAAAAAGAGACTGCCGCCCTCACAGATAAGATTTTGTAGACAAGGCACTTTGTAGGCAAATTGTAGACAAATCCATAAAAACAAGCCCTGCAATCATTGAATACCAATGGTTACAGGGCTTATTAAAATCATTATGCCATTATAAACAATTCGCCTTAAATTGTCTATTTTTATCCTGCAAAAACATATCGCACGCGCCGACGCGCCGTGTACATCTACTACCGACGTGTAAATATGCGATCCCAAATCAAAAATGGCGTCCCCATTCCGGCAATGAGGACGCCGCAGTGATTTGATCTTACTTTTTGCAGAACGTCTGCGTCTGTTCCACGATATGATCGGCAGTGAGTCCGAACTGCTCAAGCAGCGCGGCAGCGGGTCCCGAGTGACCAAATTCGTCGTTCACGCCGATGCGGTGCACAGGCACGGGACAGTGTTCGGCAACGGCGGCGCAGACCGCTTCGCCGAGTCCGCCGATGATGTTGTGCTCTTCGACTGTAATGATCCTGCCGCATTCACACGCCGCCTTGACGACGAGTTCCTCGTCGAGCGGCTTAATCGTCGCCATATTGATAACGCGCGCCTTGATTCCCTGCGCGGCGAGACGTATTCCCGCCTCAATTGCCTCCGGAACGAGAATGCCCGTCGCAATGATGGCGACGTCCGCCCCCTCCTGCACGACCTCTCCCTTGCCGACGGTGAACGTGAACGACTCGTCATGATAGACGGGGGTTGCGGCACGTCCAAAACGGATATAGACGGGACCTTCCATCTCGTATGCCGCGTGAACCATCTTGCGCGCTTCGACATCATCCGAAGGGCACATGACGGTCATTCCGGGGATGGTGCGCATGAGCCCAAAATCCTCGCAGCACTGATGCGACGCACCGTCTTCACCGACCGAGATGCCGCCGTGCGTGGCACAGATCTTCACGTTCAGATGCGGATAGCCGATCGTATTGCGAACCTGCTCGTAGGCGCGCCCCGCCGCGAACATCGCAAACGTGGAGACAAAGGGGACAAGCCCCATCGTCGAGAGTCCTGCACCGACGTCGACCATGTTGCACTCGGCGATGCCGCAGTTGAAATGCCGCTCGGGAAACGCTTTTTTGAACGTCCCGCTCTTCGTCGCCCCCGCAAGATCGGCATCGAGTACGACAATGTCCTTATGATTTTGTCCGAGTTCCACAAGTGCATTGCCGTAGCTGTCACGCGTTGCGATTTTCTTTACGTCCGCCATGGTCATGCCTCCTCCTCGATGCGTCTGCGAATTGCGGCGAGTTCTTCCAGTCCCTTAGCGAGCTCCTCGTCGTTCGGCGCCTTGCCGTGCCATCCCGCATTGTTCTCCATAAAGGAGATGTCCTTGCCCTTCACCGTCCGCATGAGGATCACGGTCGGCTTCCCGCTGCCGTGATTCTCCCGGAACGTGCGGAACGCACCCTCGAGTGCGTCATAATCATGCCCGTCAATCGTTACCACATGACAGCCGAACGCTTCGAACTTTTGATCAATTGGCGCTGTATTCATGACGTCCTTCGTCGCACCGTCGATTTGAAGTCCGTTGACGTCAACGGTCAGGCAGAGATTGTCAAGTCCGTAGTGCGCGGAGAACATTGTTGCCTCCCACACCTGTCCCTCTGCCAGCTCGCCGTCGCCGAGCAGCGCATAGACGTTGATGTCCCGACCGAGATACTTTGCCCCCTTTGCCATGCCCGCCGCCGCCGAGACGCCCTGCCCGAGCGATCCCGTGGACATGTCAACCCCCGGCGTGAGGTTCATATTCGGATGCCCCTGCAGGCGAGACCCGATATGACGGAGCGTCAGCAGTTCCTCCACGGGGAAGAATCCCCGATTTGCAAGCGTGGCGTAAAGCCCCGGTGCAACGTGCCCTTTTGAGAGGACAAAGCGGTCGCGTGCCGGATCCTGCGGGTTCCTCGGGTCGACGCGCAGCTCTTTGTTATACAGATATGTAAAATACTCAGTGGACGACAGCGATCCGCCCGGATGTCCGCTCTTTGCCGCATGAGTGCCGCGCAGGATGCCCTCGCGCACCTTTACCGCAAAAAGCCGCAGTTCTTTCTTCTCAGTTGGTGTCATAAAACTCCTCCTCGGTCAAGAACAAATAGCCTCATGTGATCCTATCTGATTCTATCGCTTTTTGTCCATAGACGCAAGCCCAAACATCATAGGAATCTCCCTCGTATACAGACAAAATAAAAAACCGCCCCCTCGCAAGACGGTTTTCCGATTGATTACACTTCGATGATGATGGGGAGAATCATTGGGCGGCGGCGCGTCTTATCAAAAAGATAGCGGCTGAGCGCGTCGCGCACGTTCGATTTGATCGCCGACCATTCGCGGACGTTCTCGTCCTCGCAGCGATCGAGCGCCTGCTGTACACGTGCGCGTGCCTCATCCATCAGCGCTTCCGACTCGCGCACGTAGACGAACCCGCGCGAGACAATATCGGGTCCCGAGACGACACGGTTCGACTGGCGATCCATCGCCACCACGATGATGAGAATGCCGTCCTGAGAAAGCTGACGACGGTCGCGCAGAACGATATTGCCCACGTCGCCGACCCCGAGCCCGTCCACCATGACCATGCCCGCCTGCACGCGCCCGGCGACCTGCCCCTTTTCCTTCGTGAACTCGAGGATCTGACCGTTCTCGCTGATGAAGATATTTTCCTTCGGCATACCGAGCTCGCGCGCGAGCTCCGCGTGCTGTACGAGATGATGGTACTCGCCGTGCACGGGCATGAAGAATTTCGGACGCACGAGGTTGTGCATCAGCTTGAGCTCCTCGCGGCTGCCGTGCCCTGATACATGGATGCCCTTATCGCGCCCATAGATGACATTAGCGCCAAGCTTCATGAGGTTGTCGACCGTCTTGGAGACGAGCTTTTCATTGCCCGGAATCGGCGTCGCCGAGATGATGACCGTGTCGCCCGGGACGATCGTGATCTTGCGGTGATCCGAGGTCGACATGCGTGAAAGCGCGGACATCGGCTCGCCCTGACTGCCCGTCGTCACGACGACGATCTGATCGGGGCGAAAATTATTGACCTCGTCGATGCTGATGATCGTACCCTCGGGCGCGGTGAGGTAGCCGAGCTCCAGCGAGATGCCGACCACGTTCTCCATGCTGCGCCCGAGCACGGCGACACGCCGCTTGTACTTGACGGCAGTGTCGATGACCTGCTGAATGCGGTGCACATTCGAGGAGAAACTCGCAACGATGATGCGCCCGCGCACATTGTGGAACGACTTGTCCAGTGCCGCGCCAACCGTACGCTCGCTCGGCGTATGCCCCTCGCGCTCCGCGTTCGTGCTGTCCGCGAGTAGTAGGAGCACTCCTTTGTTGCCAAGATCTGAGAAACGGCGGAAATCGGTCATCTGCCCGTCCACCGGCGTATAGTCCAGTTTGAAGTCGCCCGTGTGAACGATCATGCCGACCGGCGTCTTGATGGAAAGCCCGACCGCATCGGGAATGGAGTGGTTGACACGGATAAAGCCCACGCTGAAACATCCGATGTTGATGATGTCCCCCGCCATCACAGAGTGCAGATTGCTCGAATCGACGCCGTTTTCCTTAAGACGCCCCTCAAGAATACCGAGCGTCAGACGCGTGCCGTAGACCGGCACGGGGATTTGCTTCATCACATACGGGAGCGCCCCGATATGATCCTCATGTCCGTGCGTCAGGACGATCGCCTTCACCATGTCCTTGTTTTCGATCAGATAGGTGATGTCCGGGATGACGAGGTCGATGCCGAGCATATCCTCCTCTGGGAACATGAGTCCCGAGTCGATGACGATGATCTCGTCGTCCACGCGGATGGCGGTCATGTTCTTTCCGATTTCGCCAAGTCCGCCGAGCGGTATGATCTGCACCTTCTGCGCATCTTTCCCGCGATTGCCGCTATGATTTAACGCCAAAAAAAGCACCTCCAAAAAAACTATGGGATTTCCGTTCACTTGATCCCATGTGAAAAAATATTATGATTGCAAATATCGATCATGAAATCAGAATTCATCCGCACGAAAAAACCGGCGACAAGGTAATTATCTCCTCCATTTGTCGCCACAGATGGGAGAAAGCCGCGCCCCTATCGCTACGAAAAGAGACGACCGCATAGCGATACCGAGAGCGGCATATAAAATTATCCGATCCATTCACTTAGTCGTTATTCTACCATTACGATACCAACTTTGCAAATAAAATTTATAAAAGGCATGTCCCGCGCGAGGACATGCCTTTTATCAATACCTTTTTCGATGTTAAAAATGCATCGTGACGCCGACGCCGACGCCGTTTTCACGGCTGCCGTGATCCGGCTTGAAGTTGTGATAGTTCACGTTAAGGTCTAGATTGGCAATCAGCGATTTGTTGAGACCGACCTGCGCCTCGTTGAAGTCCTTGCCCGCCACATAGGACGCATAGGCGTTGAACCCGAGCACGGTCGGCGTACTGAGACCGATGCCTGCAAAGGCGTTGTTCTTATCCCCCGACTGCTTCATGTTCCAGCGATAGCCGCCAATCAGGCGGATATTTTGGTCAAGCACATTGTACTGGAGGTAGGCATCCTTCGGATTGCCGTATTCGTCACGGTCATTGCGCGAGACGCCGATCGTGAGCTCATCCGTCGCCTTGTGCTCAATGAAGGCTTCCTTCGTCCCAACGCCGACGGCAGTGTGATGCGTGCCGATGTGATTGATCGGCGCCGCCATGGCTGCGGATGTCAGCGACAGCCCGAGCGCTGCGGCGAGAAATGCATATTTCTTCATGGTAAATCCTCCTTTCCGCGTATACTTCCATCATACTTTTGCCATTTTAGACGTCTCTTAGTACGTCATTATATTTCATGTATATTGAGCAGTTCATCATAAAAAAGTGATGAATCAAAGTACCCGCTGCTTCTCTGCTAGAGACGTGCACACGCTCTTCTCCGACGCAATGAGTTCCCCGGCCGCCGCGAGCTGCATCCGCACCTGTTCGTAGGACGTGCCGCCGTAGGAATTGCGCCCCGCAACGCACGTCTCGGGACGGATCGCGTCATAGATGTCCTCGTCAAAGAGCGGCGAGAGCATCCGATAGTCCTCGAGCGCCATATCGCCGAGCCAAATACCGCGCTCGATACAGAGGGCGACGGCTTTGCCGGAAACGGTGTGCGCCTGCCGGAATGGCACTCCCTTGCGCACGAGATAATCGGCAAGATCAGTTGCGTTCGAGAAGTCCTCTTCGACCGCACGCCGCATCACGTCCTCGCGTACCTTCATCCCGCGGATGAGCCGGGCATAGACGGAGAGGCTGAACTTCACCGTGTCGATCGCGTCGAACAGTCCCTCTTTGTCCTCCTGCAGATCCTTGTTGTAGGCGAGTGGCAGTCCCTTGACAGCGGTGAGCGTCGCCATGAGGTGACCGACGACGCGCCCCGTCTTGCCGCGCACGAGCTCAGAGACGTCGGGGTTTTTCTTCTGCGGCATCATGGACGATCCCGTGCAGTGCGCGTCGTCTAGCTCGACAAAGGAGAACTCGCGCGAGCACCACAGGATGATCTCCTCCGAGAGCCGCGAGAGATGCACCATGAGGATGGACGCCGCAGAGAGAAATTCGAGAATGTAGTCGCGGTCGCTGACGGCATCCATGCTGTTGACGTAGATGCGCTCAAAGTTCAGCTTTTTCGCGACAAACGCACGATCGATCGGCAGCGTCGTCCCCGCGAGCGCCCCCGCACCGAGCGGCATGATATCCGCTCGCGCATAGATGCCTTGGAATCGCTCAAAATCGCGTGCAAGCATTCCAAAATACGCCATGAGATGATGCGCAAAGAGAATCGGCTGCGCACGCTGGAGATGCGTATAGCCGGGCATAATGACTTCACGGTGACGCTCCGACGATTCCACAAGTGCTTCCTGCAGTTCCCGAATGTGATCCAGTACCTCGACGATCGAGCGGCGCACAAACATATGCGTATCGAGCGCGACCTGATCGTTGCGGCTGCGCGCGGTGTGCAGACGGCTGCCCGCGTCGCCGATCGCGTCCGTGAGACGTTTCTCGATATTCATGTGAATATCCTCGAGCGCCGTGCTGAACTCGAATGTCCCCGCGTCGATCTGCGCGAGAATGTCACGCAGCCCCTTTTCAATGGACGCGCGATCCGCCGCGGAGATGATGCCGACGTGCGCGAGCATGGCGGCATGGGCGATAGACCCCGCGATGTCCTCGCGGTACATGCGGAGGTCAAAGCCGATGGACGCTTGAAATTCGTTGATCATCTCGTCCGTCGTCTTGGCAAAGCGTCCGCCCCAGAGCTTTTCACTCATTTGCCCTGCGCCTCCTGCATGAGCGCGCGCACCTTGAGCGGGAGTCCGAAGAGATTGATGAATCCCGTTGCGTCCGCCTGATTGTATACGTCGTCATGCTCGAACGTGACAAATTCCTTGCTGTAGAGCGAGTACGGCGACGCTGCGCCCGCCGAGATGATGTTGCCCTTGTAGAGCTTGAGCCGCACCTCGCCCGTCACGGTCTCCTGCGTGCTGTCAACGAACGCCGCGAGCGCTTCGCGGAGCTGGCAGAACCACATGCCGTCGTAGACAAGCTCGCCGTAGCGGATGGCGACGCTCTCCTTGTAATGGAATGTCGCACGGTCGAGACAGAGGTATTCGAGTTCCCGATGCGCGTAGTAGAGAATTGATCCGCCCGGGTTCTCATAGACGCCGCGCGACTTCATCCCAACGAGACGGTTCTCGCAGATGTCCACGATGCCGACACCATTGCGCGCGCCGATCTCGTTCAGTTTCGTCAGGAGCTCCACCGCGCCGAGCTTTTCTCCGTTCACGGCGACAGGGATGCCCTTCTCAAACGAAACGCTGACGTACTCGGGCGCATCCGGCGCATCCTCCGGCGCGCACGAGATGAGGAACATGCTGTTCTTCGGCTCGTTGGCGGGATCCTCAAGGTCGGAGCCTTCGTGCGAGAGGTGCCAAATATTGCGGTCCATGCTGTAGGTCTTGTTCTCGGTCGCAACGGGGATACCGTGCTTCTTCGCGTATTCGATCTCCGCCGTGCGCGAATCGAGATCCCATTCACGCCACGGCGCGATGATTTCAAGATTCGGAGCGAGCGCCTTGACGGTCAGCTCGAAACGCACCTGATCGTTCCCCTTGCCCGTCGCACCGTGGGCAATCGCATCCGCCCCCTCTTTTTTTGCGATCTCGACGAGCGCCTTTGCGATCACGGGACGTGCAAACGAGGTGCCAAGCAGATATTTTCCCTCGTAGACCGCACCCGCCTTGAGCGTCGGCCACACATACTCCTCGAGGAACTCCCGCGTAAGATCGACGATATGCACCTTCGACGCACCGGAGGCGAGCGCCTTGTCGTGTACGGGCGCAAGCTCCTCCCCCTGCCCGATGTCGGCGCAGACGGCGATGACCTCGCAGCCGTTGTAATGCTCTTTGAGCCACGGAATGATAACCGAGGTGTCCAGACCGCCGGAATACGCGAGAACTACTTTTTTAATCTGCTTTGCCATGAAAAACAACTCCTTAAAAATATATCAGCCGCCCATAACGAGCGCCATGATTGCCTTTTGCACATGGAGACGGTTCTCCGCCTCGTCAAAAATCACATTGGCAAAGGACTCGAACACGTCCGCCGTAATCTCCTCGCCGCGATAGGCGGGCAGGCAGTGCATCACGACGGCGCGCGCATCCGCCGCCGCGAGCAGCTCGGGGTTCACCTGATACGGACGAAACACCGCCGTGCGCGCGTCGTGCTCTTCCTCTTGTCCCATGCTCGCCCATGTGTCCGTCACAACGACGTCGGCATCCCGCACGGCTTCTTTCGGGTCATGGGTCAGCGTCACGGATGCGCGCGTCTCCGACGCATCCGCCCGGGCGTTCTGCACAACTTTTTCGTTCGGCTCGTATCCTGCGGGCGTCGCCGCCGCAAAATGCATCCCGACCTTTGCCGCCGCATACATCAGCGAATGCGTCATGTTGTTCCCGTCGCCGACATACGCCATCTTCAGCCCCGCGAGCCTCCCCTTGTGCTCGCGAATCGTAAGCAGGTCGGTCAGCGCCTGGCAGGGGTGCAGGAGGTCGCTGAGCGCGTTGATGACAGGCACGTCCGCCCAGCGTGCGAGCTCTTCGATGCGCTCATGCCCATAGGTGCGGATCATGATGCCGTCGAGATAGCGAGAGAGGACGCGCGCCGTATCCGCGATCGGCTCGCCGCGCCCGAGCTGGAGATCTCTGCTGCTGAGAAAGAGCGCCCGGCCGCCGAGCTGGTACATGCCGACCTCAAACGAGACGCGCGTACGCGTCGAGGATTTTTCAAAGATCATGCCGAGCGTCTTGCCCGCAAGCAGCGGATGCGGGATCCCCGCCTTTTGCCGCACCTTGAGATCCGCCGCCAGTGCGAGAATCTCCTCCACATCACCCGCGCTGAGATCGTGAATAGAAATCAAATCCATGCCGCTCTTCATCATAGTCCCCCTTGGTGACAAATGTCAAGGATGCACGCATCCAAAACGCGCACGACTTCATCCGCGTCGCGCTTCGTAAAGATGAGCGGCGGGACGAATCTGAGGACGCTCCCCGCCGTACAGTTCATGATCACGCCGCGCGCGAGCGCCATGCGCACGATCTCTGCCGCCGCGTCGGCGCTGTGCATCTCCATGCCGAGCATGAGCCCCATGCCGCGCACGTCGCGCACATGATTTGAATATTTCTCCTTTAATGCCGTGAGTTCCTGCTTAAAGTATGCGCCGACCTCCCGCACATGTGAAAGAAAAGCCTCCTGCGCCACCGTGCCCAAAACGACGTTCGCCGCCGCACATGCGAGAGTATTGCCGCCGAACGTCGACCCGTGGTCGCCCGGATGAAACACCTGCGCAACCTTTTCCGTCACGACGAACGCACCGATGGGAACGCCGCCCGCAAGTCCCTTTGCAAGCGTGACGATGTCGGGTGTTACGCCGTATTGCTCATACGCATAGAACTTCCCCGTGCGCCCGATGCCGGTCTGAATCTCATCGAAGATAAGCAGCGCACCGTACGCATCGCAGAGTTCCCGCACGCTTTTCAGGTAGCCCTCTGCAGGCATCCGTACGCCGCCCTCGCCCTGGATCGGCTCGAGCATGACGGCGGCGGTTTTCTCACTGATGGTACTCTCCAACGCATGAATATCGTTAAAGTCCACATAGTCGAATCCCTGCGGCAGCGGTTCAAATCCTTTGTGAAACTTTTCCTGTCCCGTCGCCGTCAGCGTGGCGAGCGTGCGCCCGTGGAAACTGCCGCGCGCCGTGACGATATGCACCTTGTCCGCAGAAATCGTATGCCCGTATTTCCGCGCCGCCTTGATGGCGCCTTCGTTCGCCTCTGCGCCGGAGTTGCCAAAGAACACCTTGCCGCCGTTCGTGAGACGGGAGAGCCGATCCGCTGCCTCCGCCTGCGCCGCCGTATAGTAGAGGTTGGACACATGGATGAGCCGCCCTGCCTGTGCAGCGACGGCACCCACGAGCGCCGGATCGTTATGCCCGAGTACATTGACGGCAATGCCGCCGAGCGCGTCGAGGTAACGCCGCCCCTTCACATCGCAGACATACGCGCCCTCGCCGTGATCAAGCACGATCGGGCAGCGGCTGAACACGGGCAGATAGCTTGCCTGATCCTTCTCTATAATCTCCGATTCATATGTTTGCTTCATTGTTCTCCCTCCTACGGAAGCACCATCGTTCCGATGCCGTGCGACGTGAAAATCTCCAAAATAATCGAATGCGCAAGACGCCCGTCGACGATGTGTGTCTTATGTGCGCCCGCCTCGAGCGCCCGCAGACAGGCTTCCACCTTTGGAATCATGCCGCCTGCGATGACGCCGCTGCGGATATATTCCCGCGCCTGTGCGAAATGCAGCTGCGAGATCAGGCTGCTGCGGTCAGCAAAATCCCGATAGACGCCCTCCACATCCGTGAGGAGCAGCAGTTTCTCCGCGTGAAGCGCGCCCGCGATCTCCGCAGCAACATCGTCCGCGTTGATGTTGTAGCTCTCGCCGCTTTCACCCATGCCGATGGGAGAAATAACGGGAACATAGCCGCAGTTTAGGAGGTCGATGATGATACCGGTATTGATTGCCGCGACCTCACCGACCAAGCCGATGTCCACCGAGCGCGCCGTACCCTCCTCATAGACGACCGCATTTTTCCTGCGCGCGCGGATGAGCCCCGCATCCTTCCCGCTGAGACCAACGGCGCGCACACCGCGCAGATTGAGTAGGCTCACGATCTCGGAGTTTAGTTTGCCGACGAGCACCATTTCGGCGATTTCCACCGTTTCCTCGTCCGTCACGCGCAGCCCCGAAACGAACATCGTCTCCTTGCCGACTTTTTTGAGGAACTCCGTGATCTCGGGTCCGCCGCCGTGCACGAGGATGGGGCGGATGCCGACGTATTTCATCAGCGCCACATCGCGCATGACATTTTCCTTCAATGTTTCGTCGATCATGGCGTTGCCGCCGTATTTGACAACGACAGTCGTCCCGTAGAACTCCTGGATATAGGGAAGCGCGTCAACGAGAATCTCGGCCTTGTCCTTATCGGAAAACATACGCCGCCTCCTTTAGGTATGATATTCTCCGTTGATCTTCACATATTCGTAGGAGAAATCGCACGTCCACACCTTTGCCTCGACATCGCCGTCGTTCAAATCGATTTCAATCACAATATCATGTCCGCTCATGACCGCATGCAGCGCCTCCGCATCATACGGCACACCGACACCGCCCACATAAACGGGAATGCCGCCGAACTTCACCGTCGTACGATCCGGATTCATCGGCACGCCCGCATAACCGACGGCGCAGATGACGCGCCCCCAATTTGGGTCTTCGCCGAAGAACGCCGTCTTGACCAGCGGACTGTTCGCAACGCTCATGCCAACCGTCTTGGCATCCACAAAGGAACGTGCGCCGACAACATCGATCGTGAGGAACTTCGTCGCGCCCTCACCGTCCGCCGCGATCTTTTCTGAAATGCCTTGACACAGTGCGAGCAGAGTTCCCTTGAACGCTTCGTAATCAGCGTTTTTCTCCGCAATCTTCGGATTGCCCGCCGCGCCGTTCGCAAGGATGATCGCCATGTCGTTCGTACTCATGTCGCCGTCAATCGAAATCATATTGAGACTGTGCTCCATGACCTCCGAGAGGGCTTCCTGCAGGAGCAAGGCGTCAATATCGGCGTCCGTCGTAATGAAGCAAAGCACCGTCGCCATATCGGGACGGATCATCCCCGAGCCCTTCGCGATGATGCCGAGCCGCACCTCCGTCCCGCCGAGCACAACGGTCGCAGTCCCCGCCTTCGAATAGGTGTCGGTCGTGAGAATGGCATTGCCCGCATCGGGACTGCCGGTCGGCGAGAGTACCTGCGCTGCGGCGTGAATCCCAAGCTCCACCTTATCCATCGGGAGCAGCTTCCCGATGATGCCCGTCGATGCAACAACGACATCCTGCGCCGTGCAGCCGAGCGCGTCGGCGGTGATCTGCTGCATGGCGGCGGCATCCTCCTCGCCCTGCGCGCCCGTGCAGGCGTTGGCGCAGCCGGAATTGGCAATAATGGCGTGTGCCGTGTGCGTTGCGACAACTTTTTTCGAAACCCCGACGGGCGCCGCAGCGACCGCGTTTTTTGTAAACGTGCCGGCAACGGCGGCTTCCTTTTCCGTATAAATGAGCGCAACGTCGGGATTGCCGCTCTTTTTCAGTCCCGCCTTCACGCCTGCGGCGAGAAATCCTTTCGGATAGGTAATTCCTGCTTTTGCACTTGCTTCACTGAACATAATGATTTCCTCCATTTACTTACGGGTACATCGGCACGAGGTCAAGCCCCATGTGCTCGTCGAGCCCCATGATGATATTCATATTTTGGATCGCCTGTCCCGCCGCGCCCTTGACAAGATTGTCAATCGCCGAGAACACGATCACGCGGTGCGTGCGGGGATCATAATGCCACGCAATATCGCAGTAATTCGTCCCACGCACATATTTCACGGCAGGGTACACACCGCGCCCTCTGAGTCTGATAAAGTATTCGTCCGCATACAGAGCTTCGAACGCCGCGTCGATCCGCTCCTCCGTCACGCCTGCGACAGGTGCCGCATAACAGGTGGCAAGGATGCCGCGCGAGATCGGCGCAAGGTGCGGTGTAAAGCTGACGGTGACAATCTCGCCCGCCTGCACGGAAAGCGCCTGCTCGATCTCCGGCGTGTGTCGGTGACGTACGGCGCCGTATGCCGTGAAATTATCGTAGAACTCCGGAAAATGCGTGCTCTCCTTCGGCGCGCGCCCTGCACCCGACACGCCGGAAACAGCGTCGATGATGATGGAATCCGGTACAATCAAATGGGCTTTGACGAGCGGCGCGAGCGCCAAAATGCTCGCCGTCGTATAACAGCCCGCATTTCCGACGATACGCGCGTGTGCAATGTCACTTCGGTACAGCTCCGAGAGCCCATACGCCCGCTCCGCTTCGGGATCCGTATGCGCCCTCCCGTACCATGCCTCATACACCGTCGTATCGTCGAAGCGATAGTCCGCGCCAAGATCGATGATGCGTACGGGAAGTCCTGCCGCCGCTTGAACAATCTTCATCGCATGACCGTGCGGCAGTGCGATGAACAGCACATCGCTGTCTGCGGCGATCTCCCTGACGCGTTCGATCGACTCCAATTCATTCTCATAAATATTCATCAAATGTGGACAGCATTCTGAGATGTGATCCCCCGTGTGACGTTCCGAAGTCATATACACAATCTCCGCCGCCGGATGTCGGTGAAGGAGACGAATCAATTCTTCTCCCGCGTATCCCGTCGCGCCGATAATGCTGGCTCTCATCTTGTCTCCTCCTGTCCTCTGTAAAAGATTTTATAAATATACATCTTTTTCGTATATTTTTCAAGTACTTTTTGAAAAATATACAAAAAATTAGGCTGCCGCACTGATATATGCAGCAGCCCTGATTCGTACCGGGATAAAATATATTTTGGAAGACAGGCTATTTTATTTAATTCGCCGACCTATCGTTAACAATACGAGCCCCCTTGGTATCAAGCCGCAGGAACAGGGGGCGTGCCTGAACGCCATGGTCGCGGAACGCGGAACGCATAGCATCGGCAACAGCATCCGTACATCTCCGCCGCTCGGGGACAAAAGCGATAAGACAAGGGCCTGCGCCGCTGAGTGCCGCACCGTATGCGCCCGCCCGTTTTGCCGCCGCGAAAACGTCGAACATACCGGGAATCAGCTCCGCGCGGTAATTCTGATGCAGCGCATCCTCAAACGCATGATCAAGGAACTTCTCCGCCCCACGCGCAAGCGCTGCGACCATCATGCCCGCATGGCTGATGTTGAAAATCGCGTCCTTCATTAGAATTTCGACCGGCAGTACCTGACGTGCAGATTTGGTCGAGAGGTAAAAATTCGGCACCATAATGACAAACCGCATAAAGATACGCGGCAAAAAGGAAAAGCAATCCACCACACCATTCGTGACGGTGTTGACGGTAAATCCGCCGTAGATCGCAGGCGCAACGTTATCGGGATGTCCTTCCATGTCGGTCGCGAACTGGAGCAGTTCATGCCTGTTGAACCGATTATCAAGAATGGCATTCGCTGCCTTGAGCCCAGCGACAATCGCCGTGGCACTGCTGCCAAGTCCTCGGGACAGAGGAATGCGGTTGTTCATATGGATCTTTGCCCCACGGAACTCATCATTGCAGCCCGCTCTCTCCAAAAGATACCGGACAGATTTCCACACGATGTTCCGTTCGTCGGCAGGAATATGCGACGCGCCCTCGCCGCGCGCGGTGATCTCAACACCCGGTGCCCGGGTCAGCGTGAGCGTAGTCTCGTTGTAAAGGGTACAGGCAATGCCGAACGCGTCAAAACCGGGACCGAGGTTCGCACTCGTTGCAGGAACGCGTACCCGGACGGTTCTCTCGCTCATAACGTGTCCTCCCTGCCGTCTGCAACACGGATCAGGCTGCGCACCTCACGCACAACGGGGAGCACTTCGAGCGACTTGACTGCGGCGGATGCCGCTGCATGTGGTACGACATGCGTGACGGCGACAATCTCCGCGTGTCCGTCCTCCGTACGCCGTGCCTGAATGACTGATTTTAGACTGACGTCCGCGCGTCCAAATGTCGCTGCGATCTCGCCGAGCACGCCCGGTTCGTCAGCGACGACGAGACGCAGATAATAGGAGGACTTCGTCTTTTCAAGCGGGCAAAGTTTTTTCTTTTCGCCGATCTTATATTTCATGCGCCCCGTCGTACCGGATACAATGTCGCGCACAATCTCAATGATGTCGGAGGTGACAGCCGACGCGGTCGGCAGAGAGCCTGCGCCGCGCCCGTAGAACATGACGTCGCCGATCACGTTGCCGCGCACAAAGATGGCGTTGAACACGCCGCTGACCGATCCGAGCGGATGCGTCTGCGGCAGGAACACGGGATGCACGCGGATGTCGAGTCCATCCTCAGTGTCGCGTCCCACGGCGAGCAGCTTAATCACATAGCCGAGATTCAGTCCGTACTCGATGTCGTCCTCCGTGATATGCGAAATCCCCTCGACCGAAACGTCTTTGAATCCGACGACCGTGTCAAATGCAAGCGATGCAAGGATCGCCGCCTTGCGCGCTGCGTCGAGTCCGTCCACATCTGCCGATGGATTTGCCTCGGCATAGCCCTTCTCCTGCGCGCGGCGCAGTACGGCGTCGTAGCTGATATGCTTCTCCGTCATCTTCGTCAGCATGTAGTTCGTCGTACCGTTGACGACACCCATGACCTCCGTGATGCGGTTGGCGGTAAGACATTCCTTGAGCGGCTTGATAATGGGGATGCCTCCGCCGACGCTTGCCTCATAGAGGAAATCAACACCGTTCTCGTCTGCCGCAGCATACAGTTCGCTCAGATGCTCGGCGATGACGTCCTTATTCGCCGTGACGATATGCTTTCCCGCCGCCATGGCGCGCATCATGTAGTCCTTTGCCGGCGTCCGTCCGCCCATGACCTCGACGACGACGGCGATCTCCGGATCGTTCAGGATTTCTTCAAAATTATCCGTTAAGGTGAGCCCCTCAAGTGCGGGACGATATTTTTTCGCATCGCGCACGAGAACTTTTTTGATCTCGATGGCGGCACCCGCACGCCCTGTGATGATGTCCGCATTCATTGAAAGCGTCTCAACGACGCCGGAGCCGACCGTCCCCGCGCCTAAGAGAGCAATTTTAATTGTTTGACTCACAGATTCCCTTCCTTCCCCGTTATGATTGCGCAACAACCTCGAGCCGCTTGACGCCCTGCACCGCTTCAATCTTTTTCAGCAGCTCTTCCAGATCCCCTTTGAGGTTCAGTGTTTCAAGCGTGATATGAGCGGATGCCGCCCCCTGCGAGGGCAGACTTTGGTTGATCGTCAGGATATTTCCGCCTTCTTCGGCAATCACCTGCAGCACCTCCTGCAGCGTGCCGCGCCTGTGCTGCAGCAATACGGCAAGTGTAATGATCTTATCACGTGCCGCTTCAAAGAACGGATATACATAGTCCTTATATTTATAGTAAGCGCTGCGGCTGATGTTTGCCTTGGCGACAGCTTCGTTGACGGTCAGTACTTCCCCGCGGTGAATGAGCTCTTTGGCGAGAATGGTCTTTCTGATGGATTTCGGCAGAATCTCCTCACGCACGAGGTATACGCCTTTCATATCAATATCCACAATAATTCCTCCAGTGGATAAAAAGCCCCTTCCGGTAGACACGTCAAGTATATCATACACCGGTCAAATTACAAAATTAATTTGCGCTCACATATCTCCGTTCCCCTGCACTCCCGCAAGGGTACGCGTAACGCGATAAACGTCTTTGAGCTGACGTACACGCGTCATAACCTGCGAAATTTGGTCAATGTTGCTGACGTTCAGCCCGAGCAAGACGGTGGAGGTTTTATTGCGTCTGTTCGGCGTCGCGTTGACGGTATGGATGTTGACCTTCATTTCCGACGGTACGGCAAGGATCTCGGAGAGCATTCCGTTCCGATCGTTGCAGACGATCTCGATCCCGACAGTGTACTCCTTGTCAAGTCCGATGTCCCAGTCCACCTCGATCATGCGCGAGAATTCGGTATCATTGAGAACGTTCGGACAGTCCGAACGATGTACGGAGACGCCGCGCCCACGCGTGATGTAGCCCGTGATGGGATCGCCCGGAATCGGATTGCAGCAGCGTGCGAGTCGCACGAGATAACCGCCTTCCCCCTCGACAAGGACGCCGTGACTCGCTTTCTTTCGCTTGCCGCGCCGCGGGGTTCTGAGTTCGGAGAGGAGCTGCGATACCTCGGGCGGCGTTTCCGCCTGCACGGATTTGCGGTGCAGCTCGATAAGCTTTGTCATGATGCCCTGTAAGGTAACACCGCCGTAACCGAGCGATGCGAGGAGATCATCTTCGGTCTGCACGTTGAGCTTTTCGGCAACCTTTGCAAGCCGTCCGTCTGCGAATAATTCTTTTGGGCTGTAACCGAGCCGCTTCGCCTCGTCGCGGATGAGGTTCATCCCGCGATCGATATTCGCCTCACGGTTTTCCTTCTTGAACCATGCGCGGATCTTGCCGCGCGTCGCTGAGGATGCCACCGTGTTGAGCCAATCTGGACTCGGACCGCCGCTTGCCTTATTCGTGACGATCGACACGATGTCGCCGTTTTTGAGTTTATACTCAAGCGGAACAATCTTTCCATTGACCTTCGCGCCGACGCAGTGATGCCCGATCTCCGTATGGATGTGATAGGCAAAGTCGATCGGATTCGATCCTTTCGGCAGGTCGATGACGTCTCCGCGCGGGGTAAAGACAAACACCTCGTCGGAGAATACGTCGAGTTTCAGCGCTTCGAAAAATTCCTTTGGGTCGTCGTACTCCTTTTGCAGACTGACCATCTGCCGGAGCCACGACATCTTTTGATCCGCTGCACCGCCTGCACCGATGCTCTTTCCGGACTCCTTGTACTTCCAGTGCGCGGCGACGCCAAACTCGGACACACGGTGCATCGCATGCGTCCGAATCTGGATCTCGAGCGGATCTCCCTGCGTCATGACCGTTGTGTGCAGGGACTGGTAGCCGTTCGATTTTGGCATGGCGATATAGTCTTTGAATCGCCCCGGGATCGGCTTCCACATGGCGTGAATGACGCCGAGCACGCCGTAACAATCCTTGACCGAGGAGACGAGTACGCGCACGGCGGAAAGGTCGTAGATCTCGCTGACACTCTTGTTGTCACGTTTCATCTTACGATAGATGCTGTAAAAGTGCTTGGCGCGCCCTTTGATCTCCGCTTCGATTCCGGCATCCTCGAGTTTTTCCCGAATCTGACGAATGGAGTCCAAAATGAATGCCTGCCGCTCGCGGCGCTTATGTTTGACCTCCTCCACGAGGGCATAGTACGCGTCCGGCTCCAGGTAGCGCAGGCAGAGATCCTCCAGTTCGATCTTGATGTTCGATATGCCGAGCCGGTTTGCAAGCGGAGCATAAACCTCGAGCGTCTCGTGGGCGATGCGCTGACGCTTGTCCTCGCGCATGTATTTGAGCGTGCGCATGTTGTGGAGGCGGTCGGCGAGCTTGATCATGATGACGCGGATATCCTTTGCCATCGCGAGGAACATCTTACGATAGTTCTCGAGCTGTACGTCCTCCTTGGACATGTACTGAATCCGCCCGAGCTTTGTCACGCCGTCGATCAGCACCGCAATATTCTTGCCGAACAGTTCCTCCATCTCCTCGATGGTCGCGTGCGTGTCCTCGACGACATCGTGCAGAAGCGCCGCGCAGATCGTCTCATCGTCCATATGCAGCCCCGTGAGAATGTAGGCGACATGGAGCGGATGGATGATGTACGCCTCGCCGGAGATGCGCGCCTGCCCGCGGTGCGCCTTTTCGGCAAATTGGTAGGCACGTTCGATCTTTGCGGTATCAGCGTCCGGCTGATAGACACGTATCTTTTCGAGGATCATATCGAGGGTAATGTTTCCATGCGCTTCACTTGACATCTCCCGACACCTCTCTTTCCCAATACCTGCGGTACGTCGGCGCGTCCGTCAGTTCTATCTTTTTCTCCGCCGGAATCATCCGGCAGCCGCCGTCCGGCAGCGGCTCCAGCAGCCCAAGCTCATGGAATATATCGAGTGCACGCCCTAGGGTATAATGTGATATATGCCCCTCTGCGGCGCTGATCCGCCGCGTGAGCATGGGCAGCGCATAGGAGATATCTCCCGCGGGCGTCCGCAGTGCACCGAGCGTACGGTAGATGCGCCGCAGCAGTTCTCGATCCGGAAAGACGCGCTCACATGCGGCGGGCAGTATGCTATCTACCATACACTGTACGGAATATGTTCCCTGCCACTCGTTGATGCTCGGGACATATGCGATGTCCACGGACTCCTCCGCCAGCACCGCGGCGAGCTCCCCATGATTCCAGTAGAGTCCCGCGACGCGATGCTCGGGCGTTCCAAGCGCAAGGCGCAGATGCTTTCCCTCCGCACCGATGGCGTCGGCAGATGTGGGGCGCATGTCACGGCAGCCGAATACGGGACGCGGGTTTCCCATCCCGTATGGCTCGAGGAGGGCGAGTTCCTCGACGAGGGGAATCGTCCAGTCGGTCGGCGGAACAAGCGCTTCGATCCGCGTCTTTGGAATAAAATCCGAAGGATGCAGATGCTCCCGCACATACGCCGAGAATGCTGCGCGAAAATCCTCCAGCCGCTCCGGCAGAACGGACAGCCCCGCCGCCATCGCATGACCGCCGAACTGAATCAACGTCTCGCGGCACGCTGAGAGCGCGTCGTACATGTGCAGCCCCGCGATGCTCCGGCACGAGCCCTTGTAGACATTCTCCTGCCGCGTGAGCACGATACTCGGTCGGTAATAGGTCTCGACAAGGCGGGACGCGACGATACCGATCACACCCGCGTTCCAATCCTCACTCGCGACCACGATCGCAGGTACATCGGGCGTAAAATCCGCAAGACTCCGCTGCGCCTCGGTGAGAATCTCCTGCTCGAGGCCGCGCCGCTCGGTGTTGAGACCGTTCAGCTCTCCCGCGATGCGTGCTGCGTCCACCGCGTCCTCCGAGGAGAGCAGCGCGACGCCGTGCCGCGCCGTCTCGAGACGCCCGGCGGCATTGAGCCGCGGTGCGAGCTGAAAGCCGACATGCCCCGCATTGATCTTTTTATCCTCCAGTCCCGCAACGGAAATCAGCGCGCGGATACCGACACATGGATTTTCCGACATGACGCGCAGTCCCTGCCGCACAATTTTGCGGTTCTCCCCCGTGATGGGAACGAGATCCGCCACCGTCCCGAGTGCAGCAATGTCGAGGTCGTCCTCATAGAGACGCTGCGCCCGCCGCTGCCAAAGCGCCTGACAGAGCTTGAATGCGACGCCGACACCCGCGAGTTCCTTTTCCGGATAGGGACAGTCGGCGCGGTGCGGGTTGAGTACGGCAAGCGCGGGCGGCAGCTCCGTCCCGGGCAGATGATGATCTGTGACGATGATGTCGAGCACGCCGCGCATCTCCGCCACCGCCTCCACGGACGCGATGCCGCAGTCCACCGTGACGAGCAGCGCGCAACCCTCTTCGTGAATCTGCCGCAACGCGGGCAGGTTGATGCCGTAGCCTTCCGTAAATCGATTTGGGATGTAGTACGAGACATCACCGCCGAGCGCGCGGATATTTTTCGTCAGGAGCGTCGTCGAGGTCATACCGTCCACATCATAGTCGCCGTAGACCACGATCGGCACGTGTCTCTCGATCGCGTCGAGAATGCGTGCGGCGGCAATCTCCATGTCCGCCATGAGGAACGGGTCGTGAAACGGCGCTTCCTCGGGATGCAGGAACGCATCGGCAGCGTCGGGTGTACGGATGCCGCGATGCCATAGAATCTGTGCGACGAGCGGCGCGACCCCCGCAGTACGCGCAAACGCATCTGCCTCCGCAGCCGGCTCCTCTATGATCCATTCTTTCAGCATGGACGTCCCCCGTTCCCATAACGCAAAAGAGCCCGCTCCAATGAAAAGCAGGCTCTCCCTTCTTTATTAGACCTCCGCGGCAACCGCCTTTGCCTTTGGCGCGGCAGGTCTCCGCTCCGTACGGTTGCGCAGCTCAATCCAGATTTGGCTCGCAATGAAAATCGAAGAATAACATCCGACCGCAAATCCAACGAGCAGCGCGAATGCGAAGTCCTTCGTCGTCTCGCCGCCGAACCAGTACAGCGCCGCCGTTGTGAACAGAACGGTGAAGACCGTGTAGAGCGAGCGTGTAAGCGTCTGATAGATGGAACGGTTGACGAGCTCGTCCACATCGCCGCCGCGGCGGAAATGCAGCTTTAGATTCTCGCGGATGCGGTCAAAGATCACGATGGTATCGTTGATCGAGTAGCCGACGATCGTCAGCAGCGCCGCGATGAACGACGAATCGATCTGCCGCTGTGTCAGTGAGAACACCGCCAGCACGATGATGATGTCGTGCACCAGCGCAAGCACCGCCGAGACGCCGAAGCGCCATTCGAAGCGGTACGCGACATAGAGGATGATGAGCGCCCACGAGATGACGAGCGCGAGCACGGCATTCGTGATCAGCTCGCCGCCGATGGTTGCGCCGACTTTCTCCTCGCGCAGCACCGTGTAGGGACCGACATCCTGCGCGAGCGCAGCCATCACCTCTTTGCGTTGATTTTCCTCGAGATCCACCGTGCGGATCATAGCGTTCTCCGAGGACTCCACGCCCGACTCTGTCCCAGAGAGCTGGATCGTGCTGTTGTCGAGGTCGTACTTTGCGAGACTCGTGCGAATATCGGCGAGCGTCACGGGATGCTCAAAGTGCAGATCGATGATCGTGCCGCCCGTGAAATCAATGCCGAAGTTAAAGCCGCGCACGCCCATGCAGATGAAGCCGGGGATGATCAAAATGAGCGAGATGAGGAAGAATATTCTCCGATGCCCCGCAATATCAAACTTAGGCATTCTTCTCATCTCCCTTCTTCACGGCAAGCATAAATCCGTTCGCGCCGTACATCGCCGGATTTTCGGAAATCTTAGCGTTGATCATCAGCTTGAGCAGATACTGTGTCAGCGTAATCGCCGTGAACATCGACAGGATCGTACCGACGCCGAGCGTGATTGCAAAGCCGCGAATCGTTCCCGTACCAAGGAAGAACAGGACACCGGCCGCGATGAGCGTCGTGACGTTCGAATCAAAAATCGTCGTGAATGCGCGCTTAAATCCCGCGTCCATCGCAAGGCGCAGCGATTTGTGCTGCACTTGGTACTCCTCTTTGAAATGCTCAAAGATCAGCACGTTCGCATCGACCGCCATACCAATGGAGAGGATGATGCCCGCCACGCCCGGGAGCGTCAGGGTCGCATCCATCAGATAGAGAATGCCGAGCAACAGGATCGTGTATGCCATGAGCGCCACATCCGCGATAAATCCCGACAGATGATAGAACAGTATCATGAAAAGGACGACTGCGCCGAGACCGACGGCAAATGCGAACTCCGATTTATCCTTCGAATCCTGTCCGAGCGTCGGACCGACGGTGCGCGTCTCGATGATCTCCACCTTGACCGGGAGCGCGCCGCTGCGCAGGACGACTGCGAGGTTCTGTGCCTCCTCGAGCGTCTTTTGCCCCGTGATCTCCGCGCGCCCGCCGAGAATCGGCTCGCGGACGTTCGGCGCGGTCAGCACCTCGCCGTCGAGCAGGATGGCGATCGTACGCCCGACGTTGCGCATCGTGAGATCGGCAAATTTCTGCGCGCCCTCGTCGGAGAACTCGAGATTGACGACGTTCTGTCCCGTCTGCGGATTCGTCGACGCCTGCGCGTCCTTGAGATCCGTTCCCGTCAGCACCGTATTGCCGTCCTCGTCACGGAACTCGAGCATCGCCGTCTTGCCGATCGTACGGATCGCAGCGTCGGGGTCTTTGATGCCCGGCAGTTCGATGATGACGCGCCGCTCGCCCTCGCGCTGAATGATCGGCTCGGTCAGACCGAGCGAGTTGACGCGCTTTTCCATAATTGCCACAACGCGGTTCATCGCATCGTCATTGACCTGTGCCTGCTCCGTGTCCACGGCTTCGAGCACAACGTGCGTGCCGCCCTGGAGATCCAGCCCCTGGCGAATCGAACTCGCGAGCGGCTGAACGAATGCAAAGAACACGCCGATAATGACGGCGACCGCGATCACGAGCTTGAGCAAACTATGTTGTCTCAATCGTCCTCACACCTCTTCCTCAAAGGTCTTATCATACCGCCCCCTGTACGGGCGCAGAAAGCGCCGCTCCGTCAGGATGCAGTCCACATAAGCGTCGTGTGACGCCATCGGAATCCTCGGAATCACTTGAAAATCATAGGCAAGCGCAAGCCGCAGCGCGTGCACTGCCCGCGGCAGAAACCGATCGTAATATCCGCCGCCAAGCCCCAGCCGACCACCGTCCTCGGCAAACGCCGCACCGGGTACAATAACGACATCAATCTCCTCGGGCAAAACGAGCGCACTTTGTGCAGGGTCGGGCGCTAAAATCCCGTATGCCCCCTCGACGAGCTCTTCGATGGTAAGAACCAGACGCGCTTCAATATGCCCCTTCTCCACAATATACGGAAGGGCAATACGCTTACCCGCACGGAGAAATGCCTCCATCAACGGAAATAGGTCAAGTTCCTCCTGCGTCGATGCATAGAGCATAACGGTCGCGGCTTCCCGCACCTCCGGCTGCTCCATCGTGCGTGCCCTGACGATCTTGGAGGCGCGTCTACGCTCCTCTGTCGGCAACGCCCTGCGATGCTCCAGCAGCTCCCTCCGGAGCGTGCGCTTTTGTTCCCGCAGGAGCGCAAGATTCTCACCCGTCTCCGCGGACATGAATCACTCCTGCGTCTCGGAAACGACCGCGCTGATTGCCGAGCGTTCGAACACGATGTCAACGCCCTCTGCGGCACGCAGCGTCACCGTCTTTTCATCCAGCGCCGTGATCGTCCCGTGCATGCCGCCGAGCGTCACCACAGCGTTGCCAACAGCGAGACGACTGAGCATCTCCTCCCGCTTTTTCTGCGCCTGCTTCTGCGGACGGTACAGCAGGAAGTAGAAGAAGACCACCAAAATAACAATGGGTCCCCAAGAACTGAGCTGTGCCATCATCTGTTCATCCATAAATACAACTCCTTCATCATATTATCCGTTTTTTCGATAGTGTTCCATCACGCTGCGATAAAACGCGGGGAATGCCCCGTCTATGATCGCCGCGCGCATCCGCCGCATGAACTCTTGCAAAAAGTAGAGATTGTGCAGCGTCAATAGACGCAGCCCGAAGATTTCCTGCGCACGGACGAGGTGGCGGATATACGCCCTCGTATAACCGTTTCGGCAGGCATAGCAGCCGCAGCCTTCTTCGAGGATTTCGTGCGCGTGGGTGTGCTCCGCATTTTTCATCACAAGCCGCCCCGTCCACGTCATCGCCATGCCGTTGCGTGCAACGCGCGTCGGGAACACGCAGTCAAACATGTCGATGCCGTGCCGCACGCCCGTGAGCAGATAGTCCGGCGTGCCGACGCCCATGAGATAGCGCGGTTTGCCCGCGGGCAGGAGCTGCGCCGTATAGGAAAGAATCTCCTCCATCAGCTCATGCGGCTCGCCGACACTCAGCCCGCCGATCGCGTAGCCGGGCAGGTCGAGCTCCGCCACCTCTGCCGCATGGCGCGCGCGCAGATCGCGGTACATGCCGCCCTGCACGATGCCAAAGAGCCCCTGCCCCTCGGCGCCTGCCATCGCCGCCTTACAGCGTACGAGCCAGCGCTGCGTCCGCTCCGTCGACGCCTTTGCGTAGTCGTGATCCGCAGGATACGGGATGCACTCGTCGAACGCCATCACGATGTCCGAACCGAGACATCTCTGCACCTGCATCGAGACCTCGGGTGAGAGGAATTTTTTCGAGCCGTCGATGTGCGAGCGGAACGCGACGCCCTCCTCGGTGATCTTGCGCAGATCGCCGAGACTGAACACCTGAAACCCGCCGCTGTCCGTGAGGATCGCGCCCTCCCAATGCATGAATCGATGCAGACCGCCCGCCTCGCGTACAAGCTCCGCCCCGGGGCGCAGGAAAAGATGATAGGTATTGCCGAGGATGATGCCCGCTCCGAGATCGCGCAGCTCGTCGGGGGAGACGCCCTTCACCGTCGCCTGCGTGCCGACGGGCATGAAGATCGGCGTCGGATAGCTGCCGTGCGGCGTATGGAGCACGCCTGCGCGCGCACCGGTCGTCTCATCCTGCCGAACGAGTTCATAGGTAATCGCCGCCAACGACGCACCGCCCTTCTCAAAACATCACATATCATAACACAAAAGCGAAAGATTTTCAAAATACAAAACTATGCACGCCGATCAAGCGCCTCCCGCAGCACACGCCGCATACATAAAAGGTCGGGGCGCACGCCCGTCCACAGGAAAAACGCCTCCGCCCCCTGCGCCGCGAGCATCGTCTCACCGTTCACACACCGATGCCCGTGCCGCGCCGCTTCGCGCAAAAAGCGCGTCTCGGCAGGCGTATAGATGAGGTCATAGACAAATGCCGCAGGATGCACAACCGCCCAGTCCACGGGCGGCATCTCCTCCGGATGCGGCGACATGCCGAGCGGCGTCGTCTGCACGAGGACATCGGCAGAGCCCAGTCGCGCCCGGAACGCGGCGTCGTCAAAGCGAAATGCCCGCACATCGCCGTCCGCCGCAAAATCCGCGCACAGTTTCTCTCCTTTAACAAGATTGCGCACACCGATACTGACCTGCGCCGCACCCGCACGCAGAAGCCCGCAGAGTACCGCGCGCGCCGCGCCGCCCGCACCGAAGACGACCGCATGTGCGCCGCGCAGAGAGACGCCGCACGCCGTAAAGCCTGCCAAAAATCCCGCGGTATCCGTATTATGCCCCGTGAGACGCCCGTCCGCGCCGACAACCACAGTATTGACCGCGCCGATACGCCGCGCGTCCTCATCTAACGTATCGAGCACTGCGATGATCTCCGTCTTGAATGGGATCGTCACGTTAAACCCGCAAAACCCCGCATCGCGCAGTCCTAGAACCGCGCTCCGCAGGGCCTCCCTCTTCACCGGGAGCGCGACGTACACATAGTCCAGCCCCGCTGCGCGCAGCGCCGCATTTTGCAGCACGGGCGAGAGCGAGTGCTCGATGGGCGCGCCGAGCACGCCGAGGAGCTTCGTCCGTCCTGTAATCATCGCTTCTCCTAACTGTGCTTTCCGCGTACCTCTTCGAGCAGACTCATCTTGAGATCGTAATAATCGGGCGTCATATCGAGATAATGCCGATGCGGGTTCTCAAACCGCTGCTCCTCCTGCCATATTTCACGCTCGAGCTGCGCTCTGACATAGGCACGTATCTCGTCGAGCGTCGGAAGTTCCTCCGCGCGCCGCCCCCCCTTTACATAGAGGCGGCGGATATTCCGCGCCGTAAAGCCCTCAAAGAAGCGGTTTTTCCACGGCTTTTGCGGATCGACATAGCGGAATGGACGCGTGAGATCGACGGGCTCTCCGTGAATCGCAATCATGTCCGCGACCGCGTTGCCCTCCTTGTCGTATACGCGATAGAGATCCTTGAGCCCCGGATTCGTCAGTTTTTCCACATTCTCCGACATCTTGATGCGCGGGACGAACGCCCCATCGCGCTCCACAGCGACGAGCTTATAGACCGCGCCGAACACAGGATCGGACTTTGCCGTGATCAGACGCTCGCCGACGCCGAAGCTGTCCACCTGCGCCCCTTGGAGGAGAAGGGACGAGATCGTCCACTCGTCGAGACTGTTCGAGAGGATGATCTTGCAGTCACGCAGTCCCGCTTCGTCAAGCGCGGTGCGCACGCGTTTGGAAAGATAGGCAAGGTCGCCCGAATCGATACGGACGCCTGCGAGACGCCGCCCCTGCGTTTCGAGCACCTCATGCGCCGTACGGATCGCATTCGGCAGCCCCGAGTGCATCACATCGTAGGTGTCGATGAGGAGCACCGTCGCCTGCGGATAGGTCTCGGCATAATGCTTGAATGCCTCAAACTCATCCTCAAAAAACATGACCCAGCTGTGCGCCATCGTCCCCGACACCGGAATGCCGAACTGCTGCGCCGCCGAGACCGTCGCCGTCATATCGACGCCCCCGATGTACGCGGCACGTGCCCCGTACGTCGCGGCATCCATATTATGCGCGCGGCGTGCGCCGAAATCCGACACCATGCGCCCCTCCGCCGCACGCACAATGCGCGCCGCCTTCGTCGCGATCAGCGACTGATGGTTGATCTGTGCGAGGATCGCCGTCTCGAGGAGCTGCGCGTCAATCATCGGCGCCACGACCGTCAGGATCGGCTCGTCCGGATAGATGATCGTCCCCTCCGGCACAGCGTAGATGTCTCCGCGAAACCGGAAATTCCGCAGGAACTTCAAAAAATCTTCCGAAAAAAGATTCTGCGCACGGAAGAACGCAATATCCTCATCCGAAAACGAAAGGTTCTCCACGAACTCGATCACATGCTCAAGTCCTGCAAACACCGCATAGCCGCCCTTATCCGGCACCGATCGGAAGAAGAGATCGAACGCGACGCGGCGGTCGCCCCCTCCCTGCTCAAAATATCCGTAAGACATCGTCATCTCATAAAAATCCATCATCATGGACAGATTACGCTTGTCGAACTGCGTCATGGGAGAAACCTCCTTTATCGGGGCTGTAAAAAACGATATGAATAGTCTCGCCCATTATAACATTTCCCATGTCCGCACGCAAAAGAACTTTTTAGACACGATTGCTCCCCGTATTTTGTACGCGCGCCGCCGCAGCTCATCCGATCAGTGATGCCGCACAACCTTGAACCGTGCGATCGAGATTTTTTCCTTTGGCAGGATACGTCCCTTTTCGCGCGCGATCGTGACTTGCTCCTCCGCTGTATCGATACCCGCTAGATCAGGCAGGAGCAGTCCAAGGCGGCTGTCCGTCAGACTTTTGACAATGACGCCATAGATCTTTGGATCGAGCTCCGCCGCAGACGAGACAGGCTCGGGTGCGGTCAGCACATCCACACTGTAGACGAGACGCCCGAGCTCCCCCTCCTCGATGGGGTCAAACCGTCCGTCATGCGCCGCCGCGGACACCGCGTTGTAGAGGATCTCCTCGGCGACATTCTTCTGCGTCGGCACGAATGTCCCGATACAACCGCGCAGCTTCCCATATTTTTTGATAGAGACAAAGACGCCCGCCCGATTGTCCGTCAGTTCATGCGCTAAATCTTGCGGCAGATTTGCATAGCGATGCGCGCGAACATAGGTCTCGATGCTTGTCCGCGCGATCCGCACATACGCGTCCTCCGACGCACGCAGCCGGGCAATCGCCGCGTCCTCCGATGCCGCAAGCTGCGCACCGAAGTCATGCGACTCGTCCGCCCCCGTGACCGTGAACGACGCAACGGCATACCCCACGCCGAACGGCGCCCCATAACTGTGCAGCCGCGCCTCCATCGCCGTGCGGTCGAGCACACCCGCGAGCACCCAAAGACCGTTCAGCCCACAATGCCCCGCCTTCTCTGCAAAGTCCCCGGGAACTTGCAGGAGAGAGAGGAAATCTCCCGCGCCCATAAATGCAGTACAAAGTCCGTCGAACTCCGCCCCCTCAGATGCAAAACCGTTCGGCGTATCCGCCCTGAGTCGATGCGAGAGGTCGCCGCTCGCGATACAGATCGTCCTGCGCCCGAGCTTTGCCGCGGTCTCCGCAATACATTTCCCGAGCGCCGCGTGTGTCGCCGCAGGCAGCCCCGAGACTCCGATGCGAACAAATTTTGTCGGCGCATCGCCAAGGTACTCACTCAGAAAAACGAGCGGGATCATCGTCCCGTGATCGAGCGTCGTCTCCTTTTCCCCGATCGTCCCCGCCGGAACATCCTGCGCTGTCGCACACGCGGAAAGCGCGCGTACAAAGTCCTCGTCGTACTCAATGCCGACCGTCAGCTCCGGATGCCCAAACGCCCCGAAGTTTCCCTCCGCCCGCACACCCGGCGATATATGAAAATAGTCGCCGTAACACGTCGCGTGCGGACTGATAACGACGACCGTATCGGGGCGAAGCGCCGCCGCCGCGCGCATCGCCTCACGATACGCGCACGTCGTCTCCGCCACCTTGGACTCCGCCCCCGCCCCGATGGGCGGCAAAATCAGCGGCGGATGCGGCACAGCATAGGCGGCTAAAATCATCATGCACACTCCCCATATAAACAAAAAGCCGACTGCCTGCAGTCGGTTCAAAAACACTGAATACCTCAGCGAACAATATCATTTGGTGCGGATGAAGGGGGTCGAACCCATACGCCTTGCGGCACCGGATCCTAAGTCCGGCGCGTCTGCCAGTTCCGCCACATCCGCACAACGTTCATATTCTATCATAAGTGCAGAATTTCTGTCAAACAGGAATCCGGCGCTGCCGCATGGAACTATCCCCACCTAAATTGCAATAGCAAGTGGGACAAGTAGGGAAAAAGTTACGAGGCAGCGAATTGAGCAACATATGAATCGAAACGCTCTTTGGGTGTATCGTATCCGAGGATTTTCCTGGGGAGGTTATTCATCCAGTCCTCTACCTGTTGAATTGTGTCCGGCGTGAGGCAAGCAATATCGGTCCCCTTTGGGATAAAGCGTCGTACCATGCCGTTTTGGCGTTCATTAGTTCCGCGTTCACTTGGCGTATAAGGATGAGCGTAGTATACGGGAATATCCCCAAAGACTTCCTGGAGTTTACTGAA
>NZ_ALJR01000008.1:0-16660 GCF_000287655.1 Selenomonas sp. FOBRC9 | reverse complement strand
AAGGCGGATGCCAAAGCGGTGCAGATAAATAAAATACCGTATAGTGAGTGACGCACAAGCTTGGATGCAGAGCAAGGAACTAGAAAAATTCAAGGGAAGGCGTAGTTAAAAGCTACGTCGACCGCAGGATTTTTCGCAGTGACACAGCTATGCGCCAAGATCGTGCGTCACGTCTCTATGAACAGGAAACGCCCCCGCTATTTTCAACCACACACTTTTTTCCGCAACCGCATCAATCGCATCCCGCAGCATATCGGGATCGCAGTGTGCGTCGAGATCAAAATAGAAAATATACGCCCCGAGCTCCGTCCGCGCCGGCCGCGACTCGATGCGTGTCAGATTCACCTCACGGTGTGCGAACTCCCCAAGCACCTCATAGAGCGCGCCGGGACGCGTACCGTCAATCCGACAGATAACGAGCACCGTATCGGGCGGTTCGGCAGGGGGCGGCATCATCCCTTCGCGGACGATCTCAAAGAACCGCGTACAGTTCGACCCGCGATCCTCTATTTTCCCTGCACGTTCAACAAGCCCGTTCAGCTCTCCCGCGCGCCGCGTACAGATTGCCGCAAATCCCGAATCCGGCGGCGCCGCGCCGACGATCTCGGCCGCGCGCGCCGTGCTCGACGTCTTGATGATCTCCGCGTGCGGACAGTACCGCAGGAGGAAATCGCGGCATTGGGCGATGGGCTGCGCGTGAGAGTAGACTGCACGGATCTCGCCCTCTGCTGTATGCGCCATGAGATAATTATGCACCGGCCAGATTACCTCACGGCGCACGCGCAGCATATCCGCGTGGGCGAGCACGTCAAGCGTCACAGTGATCGCGCCCTCGAGCGAGTTCTCCACGGGCACGAACGCCGTATCCACCGCCCCCGTCTCCGCCGCATGAATGCACTCGCCGATGTCCGCGAAGCAGATGAGCTCCGCCGCGCGCCGCCGCCACGCCTTCAGATAGAGCGCCGCCGCCTCGCTGTGCGTCCCCACGGGGCCAAGGATGCCCATTTTCCTGATCACACATATTCCTCCTCGTCGCTCTCATCATACTATATGGACATACCGTTGACAAGGACGGCGGAAAGACTTTCATTTCATCCTCATTTATCTTGCCTCGCCGCTGTGTTATAATGAGAACGTTTTCTGAATAAATCAAACGAAAAGGACGCCCTATGACAACAAATGAATATCTCGGCATCATCCGCTGCATCGCGGGACTCAAGGAACGTACGCGCCACGCATGGACGCGGGACGGACGGCAGGAGAGCGTCGCCGAGCACAGCTGGCGGCTCGCGCTCATGGCATATTTCCTCCGCGACCGCTTCCCGGATGCCGACCTCACGCGCGTCCTCCTCATGTGTCTCCTGCACGACATCGGCGAAGTCTTTACCGGCGACATCCCGACCTTTGAAAAAACCGACGCCGACCGCACGCGCGAGCACGCCCTGCGCGACGACTGGATCGCAGCGCTGCCGCCGCCCTACGACGCGGAACTGCGCGCGCTGTTTGCGGAGATGGATGCATGCGAGACCAAGGAAGCCCGGCTCGTCCGCGCCCTCGACCGCATGGAGGCGGTGCTCACGCACAACGAGGGCGATCCCGGCACATGGCTGCCTCTCGAATATGACCTCCAGCGCACCTACGGTGTACCCGAGGCCGCGTTCTCGGACATCCTCGCAGCCATCCGCGCCGCCGTCACCCGCGAGGTCGACGCCCTCATCGCGGCGCAAAATGCATCGAACGAACAAAAGGAGCAAAATAAATGAAACCAAGCTACGGCAACTGGATCTCGAACTCCATGCTGAAAACCTTCTTCGGTGTCGCTATTGGACTTTTCGCCGTCTCGCAGGCGCTCGCCTTCACCCTCGGCAAGGAAACCTATTACTATGTCGCTTGCATCCTCTGCACCTTTTCCTCAGCTGCCGCACTCTACATGAGTTACTGCCACTATGTCTTTTCCTTCGGCGGCGGCGGGCTCATGCGCCGCATCCACAATTATCTCCTCGAACACCTCGCGTGGAACGGCAAAGGCACGCTGCTCGACGTCGGCTGCGGCTCGGGCGCACTCTCCATCGCCGCCGCAAAACAATTTCCTGCGGCAAAGGTGCAGGGCATCGACGCGTGGGGCGCCATGTGGGACTACAGCAAAGATCAGTGCGACCGCAACGCAGAGATCGAGGGCGTCGGCGCGCGCTGCACATTCATGCCCGGAGACGCTGCAAAGATCGACTTTCCGAGCAAATCCTTTGACGCCGTCATCAGCAATTTTGTCTATCACGAAGTCCGCACGCAAAAGGATAAATTCATGCTCGTCGAAGAGACTCTGCGCACGCTGAAAAAGGGCGGCTCGTTCGCCCTGCAGGACACCTTCGGCGATAAAGACCGCTACGGCAAGATGGAGGAGTTCCTCGAGTACCTCAAAGAGCACGACGACATCGACGACATCACCTACGTCCCGAACATCGAGCGGCACATCCCCATGCCCTTCCTCGTGCGGTTCATGCTGCGCGACTGCGGACTCATCTATGGCAGAAAATAATCCTCCCTCGCACGAAAGGAAGATACTTATGCGCCTCGCCGCCCTCCTCGCACTCAGTCTCTCCCTCGCCGCCCCCGTTGCTGCGGCACCCCCTACGCCGCCCGCCTCGATTGAGCAGCCGCCCCTCGTTCGGCGTCCCGCATTCCCGGCAGAGTTCCCCGTGGGACGCATTGTCGATGAGAAATTGGTCGCGGGACTGCGCTTTGCCGTGCCGCAGCCCGCAGACGCACTCAAGATGCCCGTGCAAGAGCCGACGGAGATCTCCATCATGGGCGACGCGGCGGCAACCGAGGAGCAGATGCTCGCCTATCTCCTGCGGCGCAATCCACAGCCAAAACTCACCGGCACGCCGGCAGAGCTCGTTCACGCCTACTACGAAGAAGCCGAACGCGAGGGCATCCGCCCCGACGTCGCGCTCGCACAGGCGTTCAAGGAAACGGGCTTTTTCGCATACGGCGGCGACGTCTCATGGCAGCAGAACAACTTCTGCGGACTGGGCGCAACGGGCGGCGGGGTTAAGGGTCTCTCCTTCCCCGACATCCGCACGGGTGTCCGCGCGCACATCCAGCACCTCCTCGCCTACGCGAGCAAAGACCTCCCGACCGTCCCCATCGTCGACCCGCGCTACAGCCACATCCGAACGAACCGCCCCGACGTCTACGGACGGCTCACGCGCTGGACGGATCTGAACGGCGTATGGGCTGTCCCTGGCAAGACCTACGGACAGGAAATCCTCCTCATCCGCGACGCCGCACGCGCCCCCGACGGTTCCGACGCCGCCCTGCACGCCGCGAACCTCCGGCTCATGCAGGCGGCAGATGCCGACGCCTACATCTATCGCGGACTTGTGTACCTGCATCGGCACGCCTATGACAACGCGCTCGCCGACTTTACAGCCGCGCAAAAGCGCGATATGAAGCGCCCCGCCCCCTACCTCGGCATCGCCCTCACCCATGCCGCGGCAGGGCATAGTAAAGATGCACGCGCCGCCTACGAACGCTATCTGAAGCTCGCCCCCGACGATGCCGCCGCCCGCTATAACTACGGGCTCGTTCTCCTCGATACGGGCGCAGCCGACAAAGCCGCCGCAGCCCTGCGTCAGACGGTCGCGGCAAATCCACAGACCGCCGATGCCATGAACGCTCTCGGACTTGCGCAGCTCCGCAGCAGGGACTATCGCGGCGCATGGCACACATGGGCGGATGCTGCGCGCATCGCCCCCGAGAACGCGGACATCCTCATCAACCAAATCCTCCTCGCCGCCTCCTGCAAAGACGCGGCGGAAAAGAAGGAGAAAAAGAAGCGTAAATAAAAAAGGCTGCCGCACATTGGTCAATACCTTCGTGCAGCAGCTTTTTGTTTTATAGATACTGTGGTCTGTGATCCGTAATCCCTAGATACTGCTTGAGTGATTCCTGCAGGAGATGTGACAAATTCACCTTTTCCTTGCGTGCCGCAATGTCGAGCCAACGCGGAATCGTTACCGTTTTATTCGTAGATTTATTGAGCATCTTCTCACGAAACGGCGGCATCCATGCATCGATCATCGCAAGGGATGTCCCCTCTTTGGTACGAAGCGATGCGACCTTCGAGGGAATCGGGATGTCTTCGCCATCCTCCTCCATACCGTATAGATGCAGTTGGAGTGCTTCCTTCGCGTTCTTAAACGCTTCCTCCGGCGTATCTGCGCATGGGCAACACCCCGGCAAATCCGGAAACACGATGGAAATTCCGCCTTCTTCCTCCGTAAAAACGGCAGGATATATATATCGGTCTTTCATATTCTACACCGCCTTGCAAATCAATCACGGACGTCAATTCCTGCCTGCCTCAAAATATTTCTTGCAGTCCCTTCCGGAACATCCTTCCTTGGATGCGTCAGTGTAACACGTCCCTTCTTAACAGGATGCTTATACTGATGGTGATCGCCCGTGCAATGTACTTCATACCAACCGTCCTTTTTGAGTATTTGGAGCAGCTCTCTAGATGAATAGGATTTCATAAATATAGTCCCCTCAAGCATACTCACTCTAACACATGTTATAACATTTGTAAATAGTATGCACTGCCGACGCTTTCACACGTCGACACCCCCCCTTTTTCATGTTAAATATGTGCCAACACGGCGTTTGTCATTTCCTCCGTGCCGACTTTTTTGAGGTCGTTGCCCTCGGTGTATAGATCGCTCGTACGCAGTCCGTCTGCGAGCGCGGCGTCGACAGCCGTCTCGACCGCCGCGGCAGCGGCTTCTTCATGCAGTTCGTAGCGCAGGAGCATCGCCGCCGAGAGGATCGTGCCGAGCGGGTTGGCGATACCGCGCCCGGCGATGTCGGGTGCGCTGCCGTGGATCGGTTCAAAGAGACTCGTCCCCGTGCCGATGGATGCCGACGGCATGAGCCCGATCGAGCCGCCGATCACCGCCGCCTCATCCGATAAAATATCGCCGAAGAGGTTTCCTGTCACGATGACGTCAAACTGCGTCGGGCGCACGGCAAGCTGCATCGCGCAGTTGTCCACATAGAGATGCGAGAGCGCGACGTCGCCGTATTCCGATGCGAGCGCCGTCACCGTGCGCCGCCAAAGTCGCGAGGTTGCGAGGACATTTGCCTTGTCCACGGACGTGACTGCGCCGCGCCGCAGGCGCGCCGTCTCGAATGCGAGCCGCGCGATGCGCTCCACCTCGGGGACGGAGTAGTTCTCCATGTCCCACGCGCGCTCCGCGCCGTCCACCTGCTCCGACTCGCATTTCTCACCGAAATAGATTCCGCCGATCAGCTCGCGCACGATCACGAGATCGACGCCGCGCACGAGTTCGGGTTTTAGCGGCGAATGTTCGACGAGGGCGTCAGCCACCTTGACCGGGCGCAGATTCGCGTACAGTCCAAGCCCTTTTCTGAGCCCTAGGATCGCGCGCTCGGGGCGCAGTTCCGGAGAAATATCGTCCCATTTCGGGCCTCCGACCGCGCCGAAAAGCACGCCGTCCGACGCTTTGCATACGGCGAGCGTCTCCTCCGGGAGCGGCGTGCCGTACTTATCGTATGCCGTTCCGCCCGCGTCGCGCACTTCGTAGGAGAGACCGAGCGCGAACTTCGCGTCGACGGCCTTCAATACCTCGACCGCCGCCGCCGTGATCTCGGCGCCGATGCCGTCGCCCGGCACAACCGCAATTTTATACGCCATGGCGGAATCCCCCGTTCTCCTTGATATAGTTCAGCAGTCCGCCCGCCGCCGCAATCTCCTGCACGAAGCCCGGAAGGGGATGCGCGCGGAACGTGTCGCCCGTCGTGAGATCGCGGATCTCGCCCGTCGCCGTATCGACGCTCAGGCGGTCGCCCGCATGGATCTTCTCCACGTCGTCACCGATCTCGAGCAGGGGCAGTCCGATGTTGATGCCGTTGCGGTAGAAGATGCGCGCAAAGCTCGCCGCAATGACGACGGGAACGCCCGATGCCGCAATCGCAATCGGCGCGTGCTCGCGCGAGGAACCGCAGCCAAAATTCCGCCCGCCGACGATGATGTCCCCCGCCGCGACATTTTTCGCAAACGTCGTGTCGATGTCCTCCATGCAGTGCGCCGCGAGCGCCTTCGGTTCGAACGTGTTGAGATAGCGCGCCGGGATGATGACGTCCGTGTCGATGTTGTCGCCGTAGCGCCAGACCTTTCCCTCCTGCATCAGAGCACCTCCTCGGGCGCGGCAATCCGCCCCAATATTGCGCTTGCCGCTGCGACATGCGGGCCCGCGAGATAGACCTCGCTGTCCACATGCCCCATGCGCCCGCGAAAATTCCGATTCGTCGTCGAGACGCAGCGTTCCCCCGCCGCGAGGATACCCATATAGCCGCCGAGGCAGGGGCCGCAGGTCGGCGTCGAAACCGCCGCGCCCGCATCCATGAAAATCTCAAGATAGCCGCGTTTCATCGACTCTTGATAGACCCACGGCGACCCGGGGATGACGATGCACCGCACATTCGGATGCACCGTATGTCCCCTCAAAATCTCAGCCGCGATCTCCATGTCCTCAAGCCGTCCGTTCGTGCATGAGCCGATGACGACCTGATCGATCGCGACGGGTTCGGCGAGATCCATCACGCGCCGCGTATTCTCCGGCAGATGCGGGAACGCAACGACGGGGCGCAGCACACCGAGATCGATCTCCACCGTCTGCGCATACACGGCGTCGGGGTCGGCTTCGGCGGGCGTAAAGTCCGCCGCCATGCGCCCCGCCACATAGTCCCTGCACACATCGTCATACGGGAAAATGCCGTTCTTTGCGCCCGCCTCGATCGCCATATTTGCAATCGTCAGACGGTCGGTCATCGTAAGCTCTGCGACGCCCTCACCCGTGAATTCAAGACTCCGATAGAGCGCGCCGTCCACGCCGATCGTCCCGATGAGCGTCAAAATCACGTCTTTGCCGCTGATGTCCGCAGGTTTTTTGCCCGTCAGATGCACATTGATCGCCTCGGGCACCTTGAACCACGCCTCGCCCGTCGCCATGCCGACCGCGAGATCGGTCGTGCCGACGCCCGTCGAGAACCCGTTCACCGCGCCGTAGGTGCAGGTATGCGAGTCCGCACCGATGGTGAGCATCCCGGGACCCACGATCCCTTTCTCCGGCAGAAGGACGTGCTCGATGCCGACGCGCCCCTGCTCGTAGTAGTGCAGGATGTCGTGCCTGCGCGCAAAGTCACGCATGATCTTCGCCAGCTCTGAGGACTTAATGTCCTTTGCGGGCTGGAAATGATCGGGAATCAGTGCGATTTTTTCCCGGTCAAAGACGGGGCGTCCCGTCTTTTCAAACTCTTTGATGGACGGCGGCCCCGTCACATCGTTTGCGAGCACCATGTCAAGCTCACAGGTGACGAGCTGTCCCGCCTCCACCACGTCGAGCCCCGCATGGCGTGCGAGAATTTTCTCGCTCATATTCATCCCCATGGATTACCCCCCAAAAATAATACAGAAAGAGGGGCGCGGCACCAGCCGCCCCCTCTGATATGACCGTATCGCCTCGCAGAAGAGGTTCGGTGATTTCCTTAGTCTTTGCGCAGATCGGCGCCGTCCTTCAGCCACGACATCATGCCGCGCAGCTCCTTGCCGACCGTCTCGATCGGGTGCTCCGCGTGGATACGGCGCTCCGCAAGGAAGTTCGCACGCCCCGCAGCGTTGTTTTCCGTGAGCCATTGACGCGCGAACGTGCCGTCCTGAATCTCGCCGAGGACGCGCTTCATCTCCGCCTTCGTCTCGTCCGTGATGATGCGCGGCCCGCGCGTGTAGTCTCCGTACTCCGCCGTGTCGGAGATGGATTTGCGCATCTTCGCCATGCCGCCCTCATACATGAGGTCGACGATGAGCTTCATCTCGTGGAAACACTCGAAATACGCAATCTCCGGCTGATAGCCTGCCTCGCAGAGCGTCTCAAAGCCCTTCTGGATGAGGTGCGTCACACCGCCGCAAAGGACGACCTGCTCGCCGAAGAGATCGGTCTCCGTCTCCTCCTTGAACGTCGTTTGAATGACGCCCGCACGCGTGCCGCCGATGCCGCGCGCATACGCGAGCGCGAGGTCAAAGCAGCGCCCCGTCGCATCCTGCCCCACAGCGAACACATCCGGCACGCCGCCGCCCTCGCGGAACGTGCGGCGCACGAGATGCCCGGGGCCCTTCGGCGCGACCATGAACACGTCGATGTCATCCGCCGGAACAATCTGGTTGAAATGGATATTGAAGCCGTGCGCAAACGCGAGCGCGCTGCCGGACTTCAGATGCGGCGCGATCTCGCTGCGGTAGAGCGCCGCCTGCTTCTCATCCGGAATGAGGATCATCGTGACGTCCGCCGACTTCACGGCATCCGCCACGGGGAGTACCTTCAGCCCGTCTTCCTCGGCGATCTTCGCCGATTTTGACCCAGCGTAGAGACCGACGACGACATTCACGCCGCTGTCCTTCAGGTTCAGCGCGTGCGCGTGCCCCTGGCTGCCGTAGCCGATGATCGCAGCCGTCTTCCCCTCAAGTACGCTCCAGTTGACATCCTGATCATAGTAAGTTTTTGCCATAGTACTCACGCTCCTCACAGTGTTCGTAAATTGTGTGTTCCCCGCGCTCGAGCGCAATCAGGCCCGTGCGGATGATCTCGACGATGCCGTAGGGACGGAGCACCTTCAAGAATGCCGTCACCTTGTCGTCGCCGCCCGTGATCTCAAAGATGATCGAGCCCGCGTCCACATCCACGACGTGCGCGCGGAAGAGTTCCCCCATCTTCAGCACGTCGAGACGGTTCGTATCGTCCGCGTGCACCTTGATCATCGTCATGCCGCGGCACGCCGCGCTCTTTTCATCGAGCCGCTGAACGGCGCGCACGACGGGCATCTTCTCGAGCTGCTTGATCATCTGCTCCACGAGATTCTCATCCCCGTGCACCACCACCGTGATGCGCGAGAATTCCGGCGACTCCGTGACCCCCACCGACAGACTGTCGATGTTGAACTCGCGCCGCGAGAACATGCTCGCTACGCGCACGAGAACACCCGTCTGATTCTCTACAAAAACAGACAGAATATGCTTCATCACGCCGGATTCCTCCCTGCCTGCCGCATCGACCTTCACCCCTGGGAAAACTCCTTCATTATCGCCCCGCCGCCGGCATTTGTCAATGATTTTTTAGGCGCAATCTAGATTCGGATATCACCAAATTTTCTTTCATATTCTCAATCACAGCACGAATCAAATAAAAGCGTGCGGTGATCCAGCCCATAGCGAATGATAACGCCCGTATCCGCCGCGTAGTCCACACACTGCGAGGAAATATCCTCTTTGGTCGTAACGAATACGTCTGCCTCCCGCAACACAGGAATCGAAAACGCCTCCTCGGCATCGTGGGCAAGGAGGAGCGGTGTCTCCTCCCCCTGCTCCTCAAGCCGCGCTGCAATCGCCGCCCACGCCGTCCCCTGTGACATTGATGCCGCGCGATGGAGCAGCAGCGCCGTTTTATCCACAGCGCAGTACGTCTCAATATACGAATCAATCACATGCTGCCAAACGGCTTCCTCCGCGTCAAAATCCGGAACAAAATAATAGATCTTGTATCCGTCTGCCCGGAGCGCCCGCATCATAGCGACCGTCTCATCCGCCGGCTCGTCTTCGCGCGGTGCAGCAAATTCCGCAATAAAACGCACCGGATCTTTCAGCAGCGGCAGATTCGCTTTGATCTTCTCCTCCGGCCAGTTCCACCACTTGATCTCCTGCAGCGCACGAATCGTCTCCTCATCAAAGCGATATTTAATGACGCGCGCCGGATTACCTACCACAACGGCATAAGGCGGCACGTCCTTCGCAACGACGGAGCGCGCGCCGATCACCGCACCGTTGCCGATACGCACACCGCCGAGGATCGTCACGTCACATCCGATCCAAACGTCATTTCCGATGATGATCTGCTTGCGATTCACATGATTGTAATGATTTATCTGCGGCTCTTTGCCGTCCGCCAAATCCTCAAACGGATAGGTAGTCACCTGCCGATAGTCATGGTTGAGCCCCAGCTCAAAGGTCAGCCGATGTCCCAGAGCAGAGTAACGCCCCACAAGTACATGCTCTCCCCATGATCCCGTCTCAAGACTCCCGTTCACCATATAGGAACCGGGGGCCGAACGTCATCGCCGTGTAGCGCCTGCTCTCATCCAAAGGAATTTTTCGCACCTGTGCCGAAAACTCCGTAAAATTAATCTCCTTGAACAAGGCTCTTCTCCCCTTCTATCCGCATTTCAAATATTCTCCGGATAATTGTATCACATATACTTCGGAGAAACTACCGTCGCCCCTTTTTCTCCCTAACATTTTTCAGTCCCCTATGCTAAAATAAACGAAAAGGAGAGTAAAACGAATGAACATACCGGCTTGGGAGGGGAGCTCCATCTTCCCCGCCCTCTGTGACACACTGCTGACTTGGCGAAAATCCTCGCCAGACACACGCGAACTGCCGTGGCGCGACGAGCCGACACCGTACCATATATGGATCTCGGAGATCATGCTCCAGCAGACGCGCGCAAATGTGGTGCGCGGCTACTATCTGCGATTCCTCGCGGCGCTTCCGACCGTCTGCGACCTCGCAGACGTGGACGAGGACGCGCTCATGAAGCTCTGGCAGGGACTCGGCTACTACAGCCGCGCACGCAATTTGAGGCGCGCCGCACAGGCGATTGTCGAAAGGCACGGCGGCGCGCTTCCCGACGATTTTGATGCGCTCCTTGCGCTCCCGGGCATCGGGCGGTATACCGCAAGTGCAATTTCATCATTCGCCTACGGTCGTCCATGCCCCGCCGTCGATGGCAACTTCCTCCGTGTCGCCGCGCGCGTGACGGCAAATCCCATCGACATCGCAAAGGACGCGTCAAAGCGCGCCCTTGAGGAGGCGCTCCGCCCCTCATATCCGATCGGAAAAGACGCCGGGCTGCTCAACGAGGCGTTCATGGATCTCGGCGCGACCGTCTGCCTGCCGAACGGCGTCCCCCTCTGCCGCATCTGTCCCGCCGCGCGTCTTTGCCTCGCGCACGACCGCGGCGCGGAACTTGACTACCCCGTCAAGTCCGCGCTCAAGGCGCGGCGCAAAGAGCATCGCACCGTTCTCCTCCTGCGCTGCGGCGATCGCTGTGCCATACGAAAAAGACCCGCAAAGGGACTCCTCGCGGGTCTTTGGGAATATCCGAATCTCGAAGGAAAATGGGGCAAGCGCAAGGTGCTCGAACACCTCGCCGCGGAGGGCTTCACCGTCCGTTCTATCGCTCCGCTCCCGCCCGCGCGCCACGTGTTCACGCACATCGAGTGGAACCTCACGGGCTGGGAAGTCTATGTCGAAGAGACGAACGCCGCGCCGCTCTGCGCCGCGGCGGACGATGCCCCCTCCGTCCTCCTCTGGGTGCGCCGCGAGGATCTCGCCGATACCTACGGCATCCCCGCCGCGTTCGGGTACTTTACGCCGCGTTAGAAGGTCATGTTGATCCCGCCGCGCCAGATACGGCCGTCATAATAGAGCGTCGTATTTTCCTCGTTGAGCAGATTGTTCACGCCGAAGTAGGCACTCAAGTGATCGTTGATCTTCTTGTTGATGACCAGGTTGAGCACCGTCGCGGAGGTATTCTTCTTCACCGCAGCGTTGCCGCGCCCCTCCGCATAGTAGTAATCACTCATCCAGTCGTTCCAGAGGACGCCGCTCCACCCGTGCTTAAAGTCATCGTAAATGAGCTGCAGCGAGAGTTTGTGCCGCGCTCGTCCGGTCAGCCGATCCCCCGTCATATCGTTCTTGGCATCGAGATAGGTATAGGTGGACCGCAGCGTAAATTGATCGCCAAGGCGCTGCCTGCCTTCAAACTCAATCCCCTGCAGCGTCGCCTTATCGACATTTTCATAATGTCCGACGTTGCGGATTGCAATCGGATGCGGCGGCGGCGGTGTGAACGACATAATCACAGAACTCGTTGTGTTCAAGTTAATCAGATCATCCACCTTGTTGTGGAAGTAGGTTATTTTCCCCGCGCTGCGTTTTCCTTCCGCTTCAAAACTGAGGTCAAAGTTGACCGCCTTCTCGGGCTTCAGGTTCGGGTTCCCGTCGATATGTACCTGCGTTGGCACGAGCCACGACCTTATGCGCGCAACTGCGGGCACATGATCCCAATGCATATAGAGTTCGCTCGCCGTGGGCGCGCGGTACGCCGATCCGACATTCATCTTGACACGGCTGCGGTCACTGATCCGGTAGGTCGTCCCGAGCTGTGCCGTTACCTTATTTCCGAATTTATTATTGTGATCCCAACGCACGGACGGCACGATGTAAAGGCGCTTGTTCGCGCGCCATTCATCCTGCAGATACAGCGCGGCGTAATCAAGGTCTGCCTTCGATTCAGTTTTCGAAATACCGTTCCTCGTGACGATATGCCCGCCGCCCACATCGATACGTGTACTCTCGTACTCCTCCTTCCGGTACTCCCCGCCAAACGTGAGTTTATGATCCGCACCGACGTTCCATGTGCGTTTTCCGTCCGCGATATAGGATCGGAAGACCATATCGTCAAAGTCCGAGAGTATGCCGTTCGATCGCAGATGCGTCTCTTGTTTTTTATTAAAGAGCGTATAGTAGACCTGCATCTCGTAGGTGCCCCTGCGATCCTCCCCCGCATAGCGCAGCCCTGTCGAATACCGTTTATGATTATAGCCCACGGTTCCCGGATTGGATCTATAGTTGCCGCCCGTCTGCGTCACAGCCTCGGACTTCTGATCCAGATCTTCGTTCATGTAGTCGAAGAAGAAATCCAAATGCTTACGCTGCGCAATATCCATCCGTCCGTCTAGGTTGAAATAGTATTTTCTCCCATATTGATTGGAGGCCGTTTCCGCACCGCGTTCGCGGACATCACTCACCTTGAAACTCGTGCGCCATGCCCATTTCCCGTCTTGCCGAAGTCGACGGATACGCCGCCGTCCTTTTGCCGGCTCGTCCAATCCGCGGAAACGCCGACCTGTTTTTTCTCAGGATGTTTGCGGATGATATTGATGACGCCGCCCAGTGCCTCCGAGCCGTACAGGGAGCTGACGGAACCGCGGACGATCTCAATGCGCTCCACATCGTCCATATTGACGCGCTGCAGCTCATAGTAATTCGCCGTCTGGCTCGTATCCTCCGTGCGTATGCGCCGACCGTCGATGAGGATCAGCGTCTGATTGGTACTCATGCCGCGCAGTGCCGCCTGATTCCCGACCATGCCGTTTTCCGTCACATCCAGCCCGACGGTGAGTGCAAGCGCCTGTGCCAACGTCTCCGCGCCGAGGCGGTCGATATCCTCACGCGTCACGATCTCAACCGAAGCGGGGGCTTCTTTCACACTCTGCTCTGTACGCGATGCCTTGACAACAACATCATCGAGCGTATAGACGGGCATCTCCCGGTCTGCGGCAGCCGCCTGTACCGAATGAAACGACGCTGCCGTCAATGCGCCTAAAACAGCAGCGGTCAAGGCCGTTCGGTGATGCCTTACATGAAAACTCCTCATAAGGAGAACACCTCTTTTCTGTTATAGAGTTAACGATTTGCTTTCTCAATTATAACATCAATAGAGAGATAATGAAATATATTTTCATTATCTTCTGATCTAATGTGCGGATTCACAGCTATGATTTCCTCGACAAATATAAAACTGCCCGTCTGCGCTGCATCTCTGCAGCCGCAAACGGGCAGTTTTTTATATAAAATACACTACACAGCTTTTCCAAGGTCACGCGCGGAGGTGCGCATGACGGTGTTGAGGTCGGGGGCGGATGCCGCTGCGGCGGCACGCTCTTTCTCCCGGCTCTTTTCGATGAGGTTCTTCAGCATTTGCATATGCGGATGGTTCTCGAGCTCCGGCGAGGGCTTGCCTTGGAGCGCCGCCGCCATCTGCGGGGGCATCCCGTCGGGGAACATCGCCTCGAGCATGGAACGGACATCCTTGGGGATCATGTCCTGCAAAGCGACGTTCTCCTTGCGCAGCTTCACCTCGTCCTCCTGCGTGAGCGCATACGCTTCGAGGAATCCCTGGATGAGGTTGTCGTGCCAGAACTCTCCCGCCTGCGTCAGACGGAATCCCGTCTCCGTGCGCGTGACGAGTCCGTTCTCCGCCCACGCGGCAAGGAGCGGTTCCATCGTGTCGAGAAGACGTACGCCGTATTTTTTCTCAAAAAAGGGCGCGTAGAAATATCCGTGCTCGATCTGATCGCCGATCTCGCTGTGCATCCGGTGCTCGTCCGCCTGCTCACCCATGAACTGGAAGGGCTTTGCGCCCTCTTCGACCATCTTCTCATAGGCGGCAAGTCCGCCGTGATTGCGCCACATGATTTGACCGATGAACCCGCCCGCGCCCGAGCCGAACGCGAGGATGTCGTTGCCGCGCTTGGCGAGTGTGTTATACAGGCTGCGCTCGCGGTGATCCGTCGTCCAGTGTGTCGTGTCGATGCGCCGCGCCATCGGGTTCTCGTCGACGATCGCGATGCCGCGCGCGAAGTATTCGGACTGTTCCTCCGTTGTCGGGAGCATCGGGAGGTCGCCCGACTTGATGCGCGCCGCAAGCTCGCTCGCCGGGAACACGTTTAGCTGATAGAGGTCGCCGCCCGCGATGCCGATCTCGAACTGCGTGCGCACGTCGTTCTCCCAGACCTCCGGGGACTGATAGGGCAGCCCATAGATGAGGTCGGCGATGACGACCGCGCCCTGCTTCTCCACCATGCGGCGCAGTGTCGCGACAACGGTATCATGATCGTCGATGCGCCCGATCGACTGCCGCACGCGCGTGTCAAAGGACTGTACGCCGAGCGAGAATCGGTTGACGCCCGCACGCATCGCCGCCTCAACCTTGCTCTCCGTGAGGTCATGGATGCGTCCCTCGAGCGTGATCTCGGCGTCGCTCGTCAGCGGCAGACGCTCCCGCACTACACGCACGAGTCGTGCGAGGTCGGCGTCCGAGAGCGCGGTCGGCGTGCCGCCGCCGAAGAACACCGCCTGAAACGGCGCGCCCTGCACATAGGGCGTCTCCGCCGCCGCGTCGAGCTCCTGCAGGAGCACGTCGACATAGCGGTGCGCCGCTTCTTCCTTCGTATAGTTCTGGAAAAATCCGCAGTAGCTGCATTTCTTATCGCAGAACGGGATGTGGATATACGCCGCGCGCTCGTCGGCGGGATCGGGCGTCTGCGCCATGAGCTCCGCCCACACCTGCGCCTGCTCCGCCTTGTCCATGATCATGCGCTTGCCGCCCGCGCCGGGATGCACGACACGCTTTTTCGTAAAGGCGCAGCCGAGCGGATTCTCCGACTTCGTGCCGAGCAGCCAGCCGCGCGCCTCCGCGGAGAGCTCCGCGAGTTTTGTCTCTAGGCTGTTCATGCGAGCGCCTCCTTTGCTGCGCCGATGACCTTTTCAAAATCCGCCGCATCCGGATGGGACGCCGCCGCCGCATAGCGCTCCGCGTTCTCCTCGGTGTAGGCGTGGACATTGTCGAGCGGCATACTCTTGAACATCTCGATAATCATCGGATCAATCGCGCCCTGCACGAGGATCGCGCCGAGGATCTCGTTCGACGGATCAAAGAGCGCCTTGATATTCGAGATGCACTTTGCGCAGTGCTCCGAGTTCGGATCGGCGCCGAGCGTGCCGTAGATGAACACGCGGCGTCCGCGCACGGTCTCGATATATTTGCGTGCAGCGGCATCCGCCGTGCCGCGGTCAATCCAAGTACCGATGCAGAGATCGGCGGTATCCGAAATCCCCGCCGCATCCTTTACGCTGTGGCAGGATGCGCCGAGCGCCTGTGCCAGATGCTCCGCGACCTTCTGCGTGTTCCCCGTGCGCGATGAGTAGACGACCGCAATATCTTGATTCTGCATGATTTGATTCTCCTAATATCTCAATATGAATATCTTGCATTCATGATTCACCCGTATCATAGCGCAAGGCATCAAAAAAATCAAGTGCTTTTATCGTTTTTCATAAATAAAAATTATGAATCAAGTTCATCTTTTTCAACAGGGTTTCTCTGTACAGAATATATAGATACTCTCTATCAAATAGAATTCCCATATCAAAAGATAAAGAGAAGAGCCTCTTTCAAAAATCATCCCATCCCTTCTGTCTACAAAAAACGAATTCATCTATTTCATATTCTATTCTATATATAAATCGATAAATATTAATTATATTATTTGCAGGTATTTTTCAGGGAGAATAACCTCTCACATCCCGTTCTTCTTGACAGTCATGATAGAATAAAGGAAAACAACATGACAAGGAGGAAAAACACATATGAAGAAAATACTCTCCGCACTCACCGCCGCACTCATCCTTGGAGCGAGCGCACAAGCACTCACCGCCGGATGCGAGGACGGCGCATGTGAGCTGCCGCAAAAACAGGATCAAGCCTACCGCGTTGGCAATGCAAGCGCATATTGCGGCTCTAACGGCGTGCAGAGCGCACGCAGCGAACAGCGCGGAACCTGCGGATGCTATAACGGACGCTGAGACAAAAAAGGCTTACTGCACAAATATACCAACAGGTATTCGTGCGGTAAGCCTATTTTTGAGTCTGTGAAGAAAAGTCTGTAAATCGGATCTTCTAT
>NZ_ALJR01000007.1:0-3625 GCF_000287655.1 Selenomonas sp. FOBRC9 | reverse complement strand
ACTCCAGGAAGTCTTTGGGGATATTCCCGTATACTACGCTCATCCTTATACGCCAAGTGAACGCGGAACTAATGAACGCCAAAACGGCATGGTACGACGCTTTATCCCAAAGGGGACCGATATTGCTTGCCTCACGCCGGACACAATTCAACAGGTAGAGGACTGGATGAATAACCTCCCCAGGAAAATCCTCGGATACGATACACCCAAAGAGCGTTTCGATTCATATGTTGCTCAATTCGCTGCCTCGTAACTTTTTCCCTACTTGTCCCACTTGCTATTGCAATTTAGGAAAGCTTGTGTTGTGGTCAATGCGCGTGGCTGTGGTCGTGTGTGTGTCCGCCTGTAGTGCCGAAATCGGCGGGGGCTGCTTCGCTCTCGCCGTGCGAATGGGTGTGGTGATGATCGGAAGACTGCACGTCATGCTTGTGCTCCACGAAATGCTGATAGACGGGGATGGCGATCATCACGGCGAGCATGAAGAGAATCGTGATGATGAGCGATCGGCTCGGGCGGCGGCTGCGTTTCGGCGGCTCCTGCCCCTGTGGAATATGTTCCATGCGGACGACCTCCTTTCTCGGCGCAGACGCTGCGCATGTTCCAAATATCGACAGCATACCATAATTTTTAGAAAAGCGAAACAGGAAAAAACGCATCCGGCGCGAAATTTATAAGGAAAAGGGACACGCATCAAAGAGGGAGGTCGTATGAAAGTTGTACTTCTAGCGGGCGGTTGGGGCACGCGCATCACGGAGGAGTCGGAGCTGCGCCCCAAACCTATGGCGGAGATCGGCGGTATGCCGATCCTTTGGCACATCATGAAGGAATACAGTCACTACGGATTCTACGAGTTCATCATCTGCGCGGGATATAAGCAGCATATGATCAAGGAGTGGTTCGCCGACTATTTCCTCTACACCTCGGACATCACCTTTGATTTCACACAGGACGGTTACCGCACCGTTGTGCACGACCGCCGCGCAGAGCCGTGGAAAGTCACGGTCGTCAACACGGGGCTCAACACGATGACGGGCTCGCGCATTCGCCGTGTGCAAAAATACATCGGCGACGAGACCTTCATGATGACCTATGGCGACGGTGTCTGCGACGTCAACATTCAAAAACTCGTGGAGTTCCACCATGCACACGGGAAATTGGCAACACTGACGACTGTGATGCAGAAAGAGCAGAAGGGGGTTCTTTCCATCAGCGGTGACAACACGGTACGCTCTTTCCGTGAAAAGGCGCAGGAGGATGCCGCCCCCATCAATGCGGGCTATATGGTGCTGGAGCCGGAGGTTTTCTCCTACATCGGGGACGGGAACGATGTGGTCTTTGAGGGAGAACCGCTTGAGCGTCTTGCCGCGGGGGGTGAGCTCATGAGTTATCGGCACGAAGGATTTTGGCAGTGCATGGATACACTCCGGGAGAAGCTGATCCTAGAAAAACTGTGGCAGGAGAACACGGCTCCATGGTGTACCTGGGATGACTGAAAATATAGGGCATAGTATGAACGCATTGGATTTCTATAAGAACAAACGTGTCTTCCTTACAGGGCATACAGGCTTCAAGGGGTTATGGCTCTCGCTTCTTCTCCTGCGTGCAGGTGCAGAGGTGACGGGCTTTTCGCTTGATGCACCGACGACGGATGGTGCCGAGACACTGCGTCGCCTTGGTATCCTCAAAGAACTGCGCGATATGCGCGGCGATGTGCGTGACCTTGCTGCGCTCTCCCGCGCATTTCACGAGACGCGTCCCGAGGTCGTCTTTCATCTCGCGGCGCAGCCCATCGTGCGCGAGAGCTACCGTCAGCCCGTGGACACCTTTGCGGCGAATGTGATGGGCACGGTCAATATTCTTGAATGTATCCGAACATCGGACACCGTTCGTTCTGCGCTCATTGTGACGACGGACAAGGTCTACGAAAACAAGGAGTGGGCATGGGGCTACCGCGAGAACGAGCCGCTGATGGGGTACGACCCGTATTCGGCGAGCAAGAGTTGCGCCGAGCTCGCCGTCTACAGCTATCGGCAGAGCTTTCTCGCCGCGCAGGACGTGCGTGTCTCAACGGCGCGTGCGGGCAACGTGATCGGCGGCGGCGACTTCGCGCCTGACCGCATCATCCCCGACTGCATTCGCGCCGCCGTGCGCGGGCAGATCATCGACATCCGGAACCCCGCCTCAACGCGCCCCTATCAGCACGTTCTCGAACCACTCTCTGTCTATCTCACGATTGCGGCGCGGCAGACAGCGGACGCATCCCTTGTCGGTGCGTGGAACGTCGGCCCTGACGATGCGGACTGCGTGACGACGGGCGAACTCGCTGATATCTTCTGCCGCGCATGGGGCGATGGTGTGCGTTGGCAGAAGCACGCGGACGATGGACCGCACGAGGCGCATTTTTTGAAGCTCGACTGCTCAAAAATAAAGAGTGAACTCGGATGGAAACCGCGCTGGCACATCAAAGAAGCCGTTGAGAAAACGGTGGAATGGGCCAAAGCGTGGGAAGCGGGCACGGATATGCGCGCAGTGAGTGAGGAACAAATACAGGGGTTTCTGACGTAAATAACAGGAGATCGCGATGATATGCAGAGTGTGCGGAGAGTAAACAACGCTGTTTCGGTAGATTGAGGGGTTCGGAGGGAGGAGCGGATATTGTCGGGGCGGGCATTCACTATGGATACGGTGACGATAGCTGTTTATGAGTGTGCTATTTGTGGACATATGCAGACAGAGAACCTTCTCCCGGCAGATTTCTTATGATGCGAACGACCCAGGCGCGCAAAAGCATGGGCAACATATCCACGCACTTGATACGTTTGAGGAAAAGGCGCAAAAGCTGCGACGACATACTGGGGGCGACGCACTTATCGAGAGTGGTTCGGGATTCAGGGCTTTTCTATTGACCGCCGGGAAATACTTTGAGCATTGTACGGGAGTTGAACCTTCAAACACATATAAAAACGAAGTATTCAAACAGGGAGGTAATATCTAAGTCGATCATGGCTACTTTGATAGGGTATGTCAAGTAAAGTGTGTAAGTTTCTTATAGAGCAGAATATTTTCGGATCATCTGTCCGAGCCGCTCATCAATACAGAGTTGATTCATCACAATCGCCCAGTTCTGAATGGAGTGTCCCTTCCACTTCTTGTACAGCTCCTTGATCCGTAAGTAAAACACCTTGAACACAGCCGTCTCGCTTTGAAATGCCCCCTGCTTCGTTACTTTGCGAAAACTTGCATTGACGCTCTCTATCGCATTTGTTGTGTACATGACACGACGGACATCACTGCCATATTGGTAAAGCTGCTCAACATGCCGGAAGTTGTCCTTCCATACGCGAATTGCGCCCGGATACTTGCTCCAAGTCTCACAGAATTTCTCAAATTCGCTCTGTGCAGCCCGAAGGCTAACTGCCCCATAGATCTTTTTAAGTTGTGCCGTAAATGCCTTGTAATCCTTGCTCGGAACGTATTTAAGAGAATTGCGTATCAGGTGAACAATGCACCGCTGTACCACCACGTTCTTAAAGATCGACTTTGCGCCGTCTTCCAGGCCGCTCACGCCGTCCATTGATATGAAGCCGATGTCCTGTACGCCGCGTGCTTTGATCTCGTCAAATAC
>NZ_ALJR01000006.1:0-27477 GCF_000287655.1 Selenomonas sp. FOBRC9 | reverse complement strand
GTATTGCAGAAGGTTCTTCCTGAGTCCGCGATACCTTGTCTTACCCGCATGAAACAGACGCTTCACAATGAGAAAAGGATGCTCCACCTTGCTGCGAACCGAGGCTTTCGCATGCTCGATCTGCCTGTCCCAATTCGTCCCTTTGTATTCTTTCGTCATGCGCTTCTGCGAGGGGCTTTGGGCAATGCGGTAGTCCACGTCTGAAAGCTCGGACCTCTCTCGGATTTCCGTGCGTTTTTCCACACCGAGATACCCCGAATCCCCATAGACCGTATGATCATCTTCGCGGATCAGCGCATGGGTTTGGGTAATGTCGTGCACGTTGGCGGCGGTCGCTGTGATCGTATGGACGTATCCTGTTCCGGCATCCGCACCGGAATGGATCTTCATGCCGAAGTACCACTGATTCCCCTTCTTCGTGGAGTGCATCTCAGGGTCACGGGACTTTGTCGCGTTCTTGGTCGAACTCGGTGCATGAATGATGGTTGCATCAACAATCGTGCCGCCGTGCATGATGAGTCCAGACGCGTCTAGGCGTTGTTTCACATCATCGAAAATCTTGCGGGCGATGTCGTGCTTTTCCAGCAGATGCCGAAAATGCAGAAGTGTCGTGGCATCGGGTGTCTGTTCTGTGGAAAAGTCAATCCGCAGAAACTGTTTCATGGCATAGCTGTCGTAAATTGCATCCTCGATTCCCTCATCGGAAAGACCGAACCAGTTCTGCATAAGGTACATACGCAGCATGGTTTCTAGGGGGATCAGTTTTCTGCCGCGCTCTTTCTGGACATAGTACGGCGCGATGAGTGCCATCCATTCGTTCCAAGGAATGATGGATTCCATGGCTTCCAGAAAGGCTTCACGGCGTGTTGTTCTCTTGCGGTTTGCGTACTCCATGTCGGTAAAGGTTTGCTGCACCATGATGTTGCCTCTCTCTCGTCGTGTTGCTGTTTTCCTCTATTGTAATATTTCGGAGCTCAATCGTGCAACAAAAGAATTTTTCAGTGTTTCCCTGAATATATACGCGAACCTTCAAACGGTCAAAATCAGCAATGATGTCTGCATCTGCATGGTTTCCTTTCCTAGGATCATTTTTTGACGGTATATCGACGCGATCTGCACCGATTTTTTCATGTAGATTTTAACTAAGTTCTCCAGTTCATCCGAATTCAAATACTGTTGGAAAAACGAAGACTTTTGCAGAGCCTCGACGGCAGCCGCATAAATACTTTTTCTTTTGGGCTGCTCCCCCGGCGGCAAACTGCATATCTCGTCAATTTCGACTTTCACGTCCGCATCCTCATTCAAGTTTGCCGTCGCATTCCGATTCTTCATCTTTGTCTGTAATAAAGGATATTGATGTTTAACAAATCTTAATTCCTAAAAACTTCACTCTCCTATTTTTTACATAAATTCAATATCTTTTTTCTCATACTGCGCCAGTGTCTCGCGCAGTTTTTTGATCAATTTCTCGCGTACGGACTGCGGTGCAATGACTTCAAGATTATCGGCACGCTGCATGAGCCAGTAATAAAGCCCCGCACCGTCCTGAACGCTGACCGTTACTTCACAGTAGTCGGTGTCCGGAAGCTCCCAAATCCGGACAGCCCTGCCAAAATGATCAATCAAATCGTCGATCTCATAGCGGGGGCATTTGAGCCGCAGAGAAATATCCTTTCCCCCATAGCAATAGATTGTCCGATGAACAAACGCACTCAACCCGTCCGTTTCTCGCACGCCGACAAAATCCCGAAGCGGCGTGCGACGTTCGAAGGGTTCCGGGATTTCTACGTGCGCCATACGATCAATCCGATAATGACTAAGATCATCCTTACCGTCGTGATGAAAGATCATATAGTAAAAATCATCCTTGTAGGTAAGCGCATAGGGGCTTCCGTGATACACATGATCATTGCGCGGAATGCGCCGCCCGGTTACATCGTATCGCATGTATCGAAACGCAATCTTACGGTTCGTGCGTATGGCGCGCAAAATCGTGTCGATATTATTTTTTACATGGCAATGATCCTCCGCTGCGCCGATGCGACCGGGCGAGATCGCATCAAGCAGCTCCCGACCGGAGGGGCCTATCTGAGCTTTCAGCTTTTTGACAATTCCCTGTACCTCCTTTTTAGGGAGGACGTTGGAGGAGAGCGCCAAATCAATCAAAAATTTCAGCTCCCATTCCTCGAACGTACGGCTTGCCAAATACCAGCCCTCTCTTCTGTCGTTCGGGCGAAAAATATCCATGCCGCAGTCGGAGCGGAGCACATCGATATCACGATAGATCGACTTGCGCTCCGCCCGGATTCCATACCGCGTTTCCAAAAGGTCGGCAATCTGCACTGCGGTCTTTGGATGATCCTCATCCGTCTCCATGATATGATAAAACTTCTTCTTCGTATCTGCCATGATGATTTCCCTCCCTGCCGGGAATCATCATATCACGCTGTGCGGCAAAATCCAATCCCGGGTTTTTCAACACGATCAAGCGCCGGCGCTTCGAAGTCCTCGGCGTCGAGCGTCAGCCCTGCCGCTCTTTCTATTTTCCCGCCGCGTTCCAAGAGCCGTCTCGACTGGCGCAGTATCGCTTGCTCCAAGAGATTTCTGACAAAGCGTCCGTTGCCAAAATTTTTATCCTTGACCGCAGCGGTAAAGATTGCCCCGCATTTTCTCCGTGCCGCGTCCGTCATCGTATAGCCGCTTTTACGCTCCATCTGAGAGAGGATACCATCCAGTTCCGTCGGCGTGTAGTCCGGAAAATGAAGCCGGAAGCCGATGCGGCTCTTCAGCCCCTCGTTGTGCAGAAGCAGCTCCTTCATCTTCTCCGGATACCCCGCCAAAATCACAATCACATCCTCACGTTGATTCTCCATCTCCTGCACAATGGTATTGATCGCCTCATCACCAAACGTGCGGTGCTCCTCCATCAGCGCATATGCCTCGTCGATAAAGAGGATGCCGCCGTGCGCCTGTACAAACTTCTCGCGTACCTTCGGCGCCGTCCAGCCCACATAGCGCCCGACCAGATCCGCGCGCCCGCACTCAACCAAAGGACAGCGGGGCAAGACACCTTCCTCCTCCAGTATCCGCGCAATCAGCCGTGCGGTCGTCGTCTTTGCCGTACCGGGATTCCCCGTAAACACCATATGACGCGCCGCCCCCTCGTCCGTGATGCCCCACGAGGCGCGCAGCTTGCGCATCTTATGCGCCGCAATGAGATTCCGGACAATTTCCTTGACCTCTCCGAGTCCAACCATAGCGTTGAACTCATCGTACACCGTCTGCGTTTTATCGTACCGTGCGGCGCAGCGCTCTTCCGTATATTGTGTGCGATAAGCCGGATAGGCGCGCAACAGTGCTCGTTTGTGCCATGCGTCAAACACGCGGTGAACCTCTTCCGCAGTGAATCCGCTTGGCTGATCCGGCAGAACATAGTCCCCGTCTTCTGCAAATACTGCGTAATCCGAGTCTTTGATCAGCGCAGTTAGATATGCCTCCGCCTGCGCACGCGAGCGGCGCGACTCCGGCAGATCAAGAATATGGAGCTCCTCGCCCACGACATTCGTCAAGCATCGGCACTCGTCCGCACCGCTGCGATCCGTAACGAAGATGAACAGCGTTTTCCGATGATGCGCCTTAATGCCTGTACAGAGTGACTCAAATACCTCTTTATCCCGCAGCAGTGCGCTATTCGCGCCGGATTCCCGCGCAAGATCGGCAAAGGAGAGTACCACCGTCGCGCCCTCGGATTGTGCGAGGAGCTGCGATATTTTATCGGCAACGCCCCAGCTCTCGCTGCACCGGGTCAACATATCATAACGAGACCCGGGCAGCCGCCCATTCTCATACAGACATTCGAGCAGCAGGCGAACCGCCGGTTCCGCACAAGCAGCATCCGCAACATTGAGCTTATAGTGGACGGGATGCTCTATAAAAGTGCGGTGATTATCTTGGGCGTAGATGCGCCGAATCTCCTCGATAAACGCCTCTCCCATGAGCAGCTGCTTTGCCCTCTGAACCGCAGCCTCTTCCCCGCGCGGCTCACTGTCACAGAGCCCCGCCGTAATCCGGAAATCGTCGGGGTCGCAGCCCTCGCTCCATTCCTCAAAATACTCCGGGAGCGTGTATCGGATTAACCCGCCCGTATGATCTGCTTCTGCACAACGCCGAAAGAATTCTGCGGAGGTAATCTCCAGCATTTCACCAATCTGAACTGCCAAATGATACGGTGCTTTCGAAAATGTATTTTGCAGCGTTTCATACGCGTAGGCGATCCGATTTTCCCCGAGTGCAAGAGCGATCCGCATCACATCATTATCCACCTCATAAATGAGTGCGAACTCGCTCACTTTCCCCATATTCCGTTCCATAAATACACTGCGTAAATCGCTGTTGATCTTCTCCGCATTGACCCGGTCGAACTGCACCGACCTATCCGGCATCATGTTGCGCAGATCCTTAACCTCGACTGCATAGAAAAGCATAATGTGTACATCCCCTTTCGGTACTTCAATATAAGAACCAACCTTGATGCTGTTATCATATCAAAGCAGTTGTCCCATCTCTTGGACATATAAACCAAAAGAAAAAGACATCGTTTTGAACGTGCTTGTACAAACGATGTCCGATGTATCTATTTTTGAATCCATAGGGCGCGGAAGAGCCCGGATTAATATTTTATTCGAGTTCTATGGTTGCGGGCGGTTTCCCGGTGCAGTCATAGAGAACGCGGTTGACGCCGCGCACTTCGTTGACGATGCGTGTCGTGACCTTGGAGAGCACTTCCCACGGAATTTGTGCCGCCTCTGCGGTCATGAAGTCGCTCGTGACGACGGCGCGCAGAACAACGGCATAATCATAGGTGCGCCCGTCTCCCATCACGCCGACGGATCGCATATTCGTGAGCGCGGCAAAATACTGACCGAGATTCTTTTGCAGGCCGGCGTGTGCAAGCTCCTCACGATAGATCGCATCCGCGTCTTGGACGATCCGCACTTTCTCCGCCGTGACCTCGCCGACAATGCGGATGCCGAGCCCTGGGCCCGGGAACGGCTGGCGATCCACGAGATAATCCGGGATGCCAAGTTCGCTCCCCGCCGCGCGTACTTCGTCCTTAAAGAGAAGCCGCAGCGGTTCGACAATCTCCTTAAAGTCCACATGGTCGGGCAAACCGCCGACATTATGATGCGACTTAATGACCGCCGACTTCCCGAGACCGCTCTCAATCACGTCCGGATAGATCGTTCCCTGTACGAGGAAGTCTACCGCGCCGATTTCATGCGCCGCTTCTTCAAACACGCGGATAAATTCCGCGCCGATGATCTTGCGCTTCTGCTCGGGCTCCCTAACACCTTTGAGCTTTTCATAGAACCGCTCCTGCGCATTGATGCGGATGAAGTTGACGTCATAAGTACCGGCGCTGCCGAACACTGCCTCCACTTCGTCACCCTCATTCTTGCGCAGAAGCCCGTGATCGACAAAGACGCAGGTCAGATTTTTGCCGATGGCTTTAGAGAGCAGCACGGCTGCAACGGAGGAGTCTACACCGCCTGAAAGTGCACAAAGCGCACGACCGCCGCCGATCTTTTCACGCAGTTCCTCAATCGTTTTCTGTACGAAGGAATCCATGCGCCACGTACCCGTGCAGCCACAGACATTGTAGACGAAGTTGCGCAGGATCTCGCTCCCGTGCTCCGTGTGCATGACTTCCGGATGGAACTGAACGGCATAAAGACGCTGTGCCGCATTCTCCATCGCCGCGATTGGACAGACAGGTGTATGCGCCGTCAGGGCAAATCCCGCAGGCATACCGCTGATATAATCGGTATGGCTCATCCAGCAGACATTCTTTTCCGGAATCCCCGTAAATAGGAGAGAATCCCGCCCCGTAATATCCACCTCTGTCCTGCCGTACTCGCTCGTCGGCGCAGTCTCAACCGTTCCACCGAGCAGGTGTGCCATGAGCTGCGCCCCGTAGCAGATGCCAAGCACGGGGATCCCCATGGAAAAGAGTTCCTTCGGCGCCGTCACCGCCTCCGCGCCGTATACACTGTTCGGGCCTCCCGTCAGGATGATGCCGCGCGGCGCAAGCGCACGAATCTCAGCGAGCGAAAGCGTGTGCGGATGCACCTCGCAATAGACGCTGCTCTCGCGTACGCGGCGGGCAATCAGCTGATTATACTGTCCGCCAAAGTCGAGCACCAAAATCATTTCCGAGGCATCGGGTTGATTCATCATGCAAGTCCCTTTCTGCTGTTATGCTTCTGCACCTTCTGTAAAATTACGCACGGCGGCATGGGCGGTATCGACGGAAAAGCCCTTTTGGTAGAGATTTGCCATCATCTTTTGCTTCTTATCCGTCGGTTTGAACTTCATCGCGAGCACACGCTCCGCCACAGCTGCCTCGCGCTCCGCCGTGTCCGGAGGAACCGCACTGCGAATGAGTTCCTTATCGAATCCGCGCTGCATGAGCTTGACGAAAATCTGCCGCACGGAATAGCGGCTCTCATTGTAGAGATACATGAACTGCTGTGCGCAAAGATCCGCATCATCAAGATACTTCCGCTCGATGAGCCGCTCTATCGCCGCATCAATATCTTCCTGCGGAAAGCCCTTGCGCTGAAGTTTCTCGCGCAGCTTCTTCTCACTTTGCGCTTGACGCGCGAGATAATCCACCGCGGTGACGAGCGCCGTTTTCTCTGCGGATTTTTTTCGCCCCGATTTATGTCCTTCCTCGGTCATGCCTCAGTCTCCGCGTCGACCGCATCCGGTGTATCTTCTCCGCCGACGCCTCCGATTGTCAAGAGCTGCTCACGAATTTTCCCCTCAATCTCTGCGATGAGTTCCGGTTTGCTTTCGAGTGCTGCCTTTGCGTTTTCCTTCCCCTGGCCGAGACGCGTCCCTTCATAGGAGTACCACGCACCGCTCTTATCCACGATGTCGAGATCGACGCCCATATCAATGATGCTGCCAATGCGTGACACTCCTTCACCGTACATAATATCAAACTCTGCGGTCTTGAACGGCGGCGCAACCTTGTTTTTAACAATCTTTGCACGCGTACGGTTGCCGAGCGAATCCGAGCCCTGTTTAATCGTATCACTGCGCCGTACATCGATACGCACGGATGCATAAAATTTCAATGCACGCCCGCCCGTTGTCGTCTCCGGGTTGCCATAGGTAACGCCGATCTTTTCGCGGAGCTGGTTGATAAAGATGGCTACCGTGCGTGTCTTGCTGATAATGCCCGTAAGCTTGCGCATTGCCTGACTCATGAGACGCGCCTGCAGGCCGACATGAGACGATCCCATATCCTCATCTATTTCCGACTTTGGCACAAGGGCTGCGACGGAGTCCACGACAATGATGTCAACAGCCCCGCTGCGCACGAGCGCATCGACGATCTCAAGTGCCTGTTCCCCCGTATCCGGCTGTGATATAAGAAGCTCCTCGATATTAACACCGAGCCGCTTGGCATACTCCGGGTCAAGTGCGTGTTCGGCATCGATGAACGCCGCCACGCCGCCTGCTTTCTGCGCTTCTGCAATCATATGAAGCGTGACAGTCGTCTTTCCCGAGGACTCCGGTCCATACACCTCGATGATACGGCCGCGTGGGATGCCGCCTACACCGAGAGCAATATCGAGCGGCAGAATACCTGTCGATATAACCTCGATGTTCATGTTCGCCTGCGCTTCACCAAGGCGCATGATAGCGCCTTTGCCGTGCGCCTTTTCAATCTGCTTGAGCGCCTGCTCAAGTGCCTCCTCCCGCGTCATGGGCTTGTCTTTTTTACTGTCTTTCTTTTCTTTCTCCGCCATGTCGTCCGCTCCTTCACATCAACAAATTCTCACTAATTATACGAAAATCCCCGGTGTTTTGTCAAAGAAAACACGGGGATTTCCCACCGTTCCGCAAATATTTATTGGAGCAGTGCGCGGACAGTTTCGTTGACGAGCTTCCCGTCCGCACGCCCCTTCACGCGCGGCATCAATGCTCCCATCACCTTACCCATATCCTTGGATGAGGAGGCGCCGACAGAGGAAATGACTTCTTCAACAATCTTTTTGATCTCATCCGCACTCAACTGCTCCGGCAGATACGGCATGAGAACGGCAATCTCCGCTTGCGTCTTTTCGACGAGATCGGCACGTCCGCCGCGCTCAAACTCCTCGATAGAATCGCGGCGCATCTTGACTTCCTTCCCAATAACACCGAGCACCTCGTCGTCAGTGAGCGTCTTTTTTCCATCAATTTCCGCTTGTCGTACAGCGCCGCGCACAAGCCGAATGACGGAAAGACGTTCCTTCTCCCCCTGCTTCATTGCTTCCTTCATATCGGCGGTCAATTGTTCCATTAATGTCATGAGATAACTTCCTTTCTGCATCATTTCGGGGAACACATATAAGGATAAAGAAAAACATCCGTGGTACAGCGTCCACGGATGCCCTTTGCAATCAGCCTCTGTATTTGCGTTTACGCGCTGCCTCAGACTTCTTTTTGCGGCGAACGCTCGGTTTCTCGTAATGTTCACGCTTGCGCACTTCTGCAAGTGTGCCGGCTTTCTGTGACATACGCTTAAAGCGGCGGAGAGCACTGTCGATCGACTCATTTTTGCCGACCTTGATTTCATTTGCCATGCATTTCCCCTCCCTCCACGCGCGGAGTAATTTCGCGCCAATAAATGACACGAATACATTATACTCTATGGGGATAATTCATGTCAATCATCGAACTAAAATTCTCATAAAATACTCATTCTCATTCTATGCGTTCCGCACTCACCCCGGCGGCCACGTCATAGCCCGCCCGCCGAGCAGGTGGAAATGCAGATGCCCGACGGTCTGTCCGCCGTCCGCGCCGGTGTTCGCGACCAGTCGGAAGCCGCCCTCGTCCACGCCGCAGGAGCGCGCAACGGCAGGCGCGACCTCGGTGAGGATGTGCCCCGCGAGTTTCTTGTCCGCGCCGGTCAGCGCCATGATGCTGCCGATATGTTTCTTTGGGATGATGAGGACATGCGTCGGCGCCTGCGGTTCGAGGTCGCGGAACGCGAGCACGCTCTCGTCCTCGTAGACTTTCCCTGAAGGGATTTCCCCCGACGCGATTTTACAAAAGATACAATCCGCCATATCGTTCACTTCCTTTTCTATGCATTGGTTTTACCAAAATGATTCGCCGCGGGCATCCATATTCCTGCACAATGTTCACACGGAATATCATTTCCCCGCGTCCCACATCTTTACCTCTTGTCCGGTATCGAGCAGGAAGAGCCAGCGTTCCTTCACGGGTCTCCCGAGAATGGTCTCCACGGCGTCTCCGTACAGATCGATTTGAAATTGGTAGCGCGCCCGCGCCGCTGCGGCGGAGATTTTTCGGTCGGTCTTGTAGTCGAGCAGGATATAGCCGCCGTCTTCCTCCTCAAAGAGAACGTCGATAATGCCTTGCAGAAAGATTTTGTCCTCCGCGTCCTGGGCTTCGGCATAATATTTCTGCGCGGGCAGGAGACGCCCGAAAGGGAGCTCTCGGTAGACCGCCTTTGCGGCACGCATCCGGCGTCCGAGCCGGGATGCGGCGAATTTCCATACGTGTTCGATGCGGATGCTCTCGCGCTCCGCCTCGGTGAGTATGCCCTTCTCGAGCAGCGTGTTCGCCTGCCGCACGATGGCATCGATGTCCGCGGCATCCGTGAGATCAAGCTGCTGCATGAACGTATGCATGGCAATGCCGCGCTCCATGGGCGTGAGGTACGCGCACGCGTCGCTGCGGAGAAAGCGCGGTGTTTCCCACGCTTCCGCCGTCTCTGCGCCCGCATCTCCAAGCGCGGGGGCAAAGGGCGGCGGCATCTCCTCGATGAGCTCCGCGCGGCGGCGTTTGAGCTCTGTGACGCTGGTCTTCGCGTGGATATGCTCCGTGCCGCGCGCGTCGTAATGCCAATCTAGGATGCGCGCAACCTCCTCCGCCCTGCCGCCCTCGGGCAGAGGATCGTCGGCACGGACAGCAGCAAGGATCGGATCGTCCTCGTCCGCCGCCCGGCGACGGGCGACACGCGCGTCTTCGTCGAACAGGCGGACATCAAACCGCGCCGCAGGAGACACGGGCAGGTATGGGGTAATCTCGGTGTCCGCTTCAAAAAGCGGCGCGCCGTCCGGATGCCGCATGAGCGCCAGCGCGGTCCAGTCGAGATAGGATTTCCCGCCGAGGATTGCCGCATCCGGCAATACGGCATCCTGCTCCTGCGCGTATGTTAGACATTTTTCACGCAGCTGCCCGAGTTTATCCTTGCCGCTGTGCGTGACGTTCAGTGTTCCGGTCAAGATTAGTTTTTCCTGTGCGCGCGTCATGGCGACGTAGAGGATGCGCATCTCCTCCGCCTTGGTTTCGCGCGCGATCACGTCTTTGACGCGGCGCAGGGAGAGGGTATCGTATCGCTGCCGCCCCGCCTCTGTGTTCTCGAACAGGCGAAGCCCGATGCCCTCCCGCGCGTGATAGAGGAGATCGCCGCCCGTATTCTTCTCGTTGAACGAGCCGCCGATATTGGAGAGGAACACGACGGGAAATTCAAGCCCTTTGCTCTTGTGAATGGTCATGATGCGCACGACGTTCTCGCTCTCGCCGAGCGTACGCGCGGCGGAGAGATCCGTGCTGCGGCTGCGCAATGCGTCGATGTAGCGCAGGAAACGGAAGAGCCCGCGCTCATTCGTGCGTTCAAATTCGGACGCACGGTCGATGAGCATACGCAGATTTGCCTGCCGCAGGACGCCGCCGGGCAGCGTCCCTACATAGTCGTAGTATCCCGTATCGCGATAGAGCATCCAAAGGAGTTCGGGAACGCTGTGCACGAGCGCATAGCGGCGCCACGCTCGGATGCGTTCAAGCGCGTGCCGGGCGCGTGTCATGAGTTCCGCGGGCAGCTCGTCTCCCCCGTCTGCCGTCAGCATGTCGTAAATGCTGCCCCGGGGCCTATGCGCACGCAGTTCCGCAAGCTCTTCCATGCGCAGCCCGATCATGGGCGATGCGAGTACCGCGGCGAGCGCGGTATCCTGCCGCGCATTATCGAGCGCCGCGAGCAGGGCGAGCATCATACGGATCTCGCCGCTCTCAAAGTAGCCGCCCGGCTCGTCGGCATAGGCGGGGATACCCGCATCGCGCAGGGCCTCGATGAGAATCTCCGCCCGCCCCTTCGCCGCGCGCAGGAGGATCACGATGTCGCTGTAAGTCAGCGGATGCCCGCCCCCGCCGTCGTGCACGATATATTTCTCGGAGATCAGTTCTGCGATGCGCCGCGCGATAAAGCGCGCCTCCACCTCGAATTTGCCGAGCTCCTCGCCGCTTTCTTCCTCCCCCTCCTCCTTTTCCTCTTCATCTGCGCGGTCGGTGTAGTCGACGCGCAGCAGGTTCACCTCCATGGGCGCGGCAAGGGATTTCCCGCCCGGTAGCTCGTCGAATTTGCGCCCCGGATTCAGGCGCGCCTTCTCGTCGTACGCAATATCGACGGCGGTCTCCGTCATGATCTGCGAAAATATGTAATTGATGGGTTCGAGCACTTCGGCGCGGCTGCGGAAATTCTCCGACATCGTGACGAGCGTTCCTTCCGCCGCCCCGCTGCGGTACGCGCGATAGGTCTGCTGAAAGAGGACGGGATCGGCAAGGCGGAATCGATAGATGCTCTGCTTGACGTCGCCGACGATAAAGCGGTTGTCCCCGCGCGCGATCTGCCGCAGAATGCCCTCCTGCAAGCCGTTCGTATCCTGATACTCATCCACCATGATGGCGTCAAAATGCCCCTGAAGCTCGACGGCGATGTCCGTGGGATCGACCATCGTCGGATCGGCTTGCAGCTTTTCCGGGTGCGCACACAAAAGATGCAGCGCTTCATGCTCGAGATCACTGAAATACAAGATGCCGCGCGCAATCTTTTCACGCTGCATCGCCGCGTGAAAATCTATTGTGAGCTGCGCAAACCGGCGTATGTCCGCGTTTGCACGGTTTTCCGCCGCGCACAGTTCCTCCGCAGTCTTGGGGAGCCGCTTCAAGAGCTTTTCCCACGCCGCAAAGACAGTCCTGGTCAGACGATTGAACTCCGCGGCAATCTCCGGCGCATAGGCGTCGAGGTCTTTGCGCGGGATCGCGCCGCGCTCCTTTTTTGCCGACGCTGCGGCGGACACAAATTTTGTCCATGCCGCCGTGTCCTGCGCATGTGCGAACACCTCGACCTCTCCCGCGAGGGCTTCGTAGATGCCCAGATGCTTCAGCACGGCGTCACGGGTCTTTTCCGCCGCCGCACGGAACGCATCGTCCCCCTCCGACAGCAGCTCGAGGGCGCGCCGGTAATCCGCACAGATCTTCCTGAGCGCCGTGCGCAGCTCGTCGACGAGGAGCGAAAATCCGGCGCGTTCCCAATACGGCGTATCATCCGGCACGCTCCCCTGCGCGGCGAGCCACGTCTCGGGCGAGGGCTGACTGAGCGAGAATTTGTAGAGGGCAAGTACCGCCTTTTGCAGTCGTTCGTCGCCCCCCTTATCCCCGACGTAGGCGTCGGCAAAGGCGAGAAAACCGTCCGCATCGCCCTGCGCCGCCGCCGCGCTATATTTCTCCTCAAGCAGACGCTCAAAGACATCGTTCGTCAGCAGAAGAATCTCCTGCTCGCTCGCCAGCCGATAGTTCGGCGGAATCTGCGTCGCCTCGATATACGTCTGCAATATTCGCTGACAAAAGGAGTGAAAGGTCGAAATATCCGCGCCCGTCAGGAGAATGCGCTGACGTTCAAGCGCGGCGATCTCCTCGTCCGCGTCGGATGTCGCCGCACGCTCCTCCGCGATACGGTCAATCTCGGCATTGAGCGCAGTCTCGATGCGCTCGCGCATCTCCGCCGCCGCCGCTTTCGTAAAGGTGAGGACAAGCACGCGGTCGAGCGAGAGTTCTCCGCTGCGCACCTGCGCGATGATACGCTCCACGAGGACGCGCGTCTTGCCCGATCCTGCCGCCGCCGCGACGAGGATGTTCTGCCCGCGCGTTTCAATCGCCCGGCGCTGATCCGCCGTAAAGCGCATGTCATTCGCCATCCGTATCTCCCTCCTCTCTTACGGCGTCCGTGATCTCCTCCATCGCAGCCTGCGCGTCGTTCGGTATGTCGCGGTAACCGTCCCCGAGCTCCGGCGCAAATCCGCAGACGACACGATACGCACAGAACGCACACGCTGTTCTCTGTTTGAACCGATACGGCGCCGCTGCAATTCGACCGCTCAGAATCTCCTCCGCCGTTTCGCGTACGAGCTGCGGGAGGAATTTGAGCAGGCTTTCAAACTCCTCCCGCACACGCAGATATTTTTCGGACGCCTTGGAAAACGCATTCTTTCCGGTAATCGATACGCAAAGGTGCTCGGTCAACGCATCGATGCGCCGAATGACGTCCATATCGTCGATGAGGAATCCCGTCAGCTTCGATTTCTTTGCAGATGCATCTTGCAGTGCGGCATCGTCGAGCCGTATATCGGGTTCGATGAGGGGATTCACGGCGGGCGCGTAGAGCATCCCCGCAGGCGCACCGTCACGCAGGAGGCAGTGCACCACATAGAGATAGAGGAGCAGCTGCATCTTCAGCCCATGGCGAATCTCGGGCAGCTCAAGGGACACCGTACCCGTCTTGTAGTCGAGCACGATGTAATACGCCCCGTCCTCCGAGACGTCATAGCGGTCGATCTGTCCGCGCAGTGAGAGCGTCATACCGTCCGCGAGCGGGAACTCCGCGATCCGAACGCCGTCATGCCCCCCAAAGCCGACCTCAAATCCCTGCGGGCGGAACTCGGACGCCGCAGCCCATGCGGTCAGGCGTCGGATCACCTGCCGCGCCGTCCTGCGGATGCGTTCGACGCGATGCCGATAGCTCGCACGGCTCAGGAGCACCGCAGAGCGAACCTGCGGCACGATCTGCGCGAGGAGTTCGTCGATTTTCGTATCGCCCTCCTGTGCCGCCGTGCTCCAGTCATTCCCATGCGCCGCGCGTACCCATTCGCCGTAGCCGCGCAGAATGCCGTGCAGGAGCGTGCCGAAATCATTGTTTTGAAATTCGTAGACCTCGCGTTCCCGCAGCGTAAGTCCGTATTTCGCAAAATGACTGAACGGACACGCGCGGAACGCTTCGAGCCGCGTCGTGCTCCCGGCGATGCGGCGGTGCGGTGCAAAGAGACGCACTGCGACCGCAGGGGGGATCTCCGTCTCGCGCAGATGCGCAAAGAGCCCGCCGACCATGAGACGCAGGGGCGGACGCATCTCTTCACTCTTCCGCATCCAGTTGTAAACGTCCCGCCACAGGGGACGCATGTCTCCGCGCTCCTTTTGCCCGAGCAGTGCGCCCGAGAGCGCCGAGAGCGCGGGACGCGTCGCCGCGAGTACGAGCGCGTCCTCCCGTTCCACCGTCGCCAGCGGGATGGATAAAAACGACGGTTCGAGACGGCGCAGGCGCGCGATGAGCGGCGACGGGGAGAGCGCAGAGCCGTCGCTCCCCGCAAGCGCGTAGGATACCGACAGATATTCGCGCGCCGCCGTGAACCCGCGGTACAGACGGTATCGCTCCAAAAAGCTCTGTTCCCGCCCCCCGCTGAAAATCTCAGGCGCGGCGCCCTCATGCAGCGCATGAAACATCTCGTTCATGGAGAGCCGTTCGGCATCCGAGAGCACGCCCTGCTGCGCGCCCGCGCGCGGCATTGTTCCCGCGTTCGCACCAACGATGTAGACGGCACGAATGCCCGCGAGACTGTTTTGGTCAAAGGATGCAATCGTCACATGGTCAAGCCCCGGCGGGATGAGCGCGATGTCGAGCGCGTCCAGCCCGTCGCCGAGGATCTCCTCATAATCGTGCGCGGAAATCTCCTCGTCCCCACCGGTCTCGACCATTTGATCAAAGAGGTTCATGCAGGACGTCCAAATCTGCCGATGTGCCGCGGCATCGGCAAGCCGCCCCTCGGCATCCGCCGCTGCACGCCATGTCTCCAAAATGCGCGGCACGTCTAGCTCCATGAGTAATTCATAGAGGGACTGTGTACGCGTGCGCGCCGTCCCCTGCGCCCGGCTCAGGCGTTCCTTCAGCAGGGCGAGCGGCGCGGCGATACGCCTGCGCACGGCGTCGAGCGCGATCTCCTCGGCAATGCGCGCGGCATTTTCCTCGCTCTCATAGGCATCCGACGCAATCGCGCGCCGCGCAAAATCCCAATCCTCCGTCGCCGTCCACTGCCGCTGCGTACGAATGCCGTACGCGAGACAGTAGTTTTCGAGGCGATCCACCGCCTCCTGCCAGTCGCCCGAGGGAGCAAGTACTTTTGTCTCTTCCTCCGATGCGCCGAGCACGGGGAAAAATCCCGTACGCAGTGCACGAAACATCGTCTCATATCCCCAGCCGCGCCACGCCGTCCAGGCGGCAGCACGCAGAAGCTCGGCGAGCGGGTGATGCGTGCTCGGACGCTTCGCATCCAAATAACACGGAATGCCGTAGTCCGCGAAGGTCAGCGTCAGCAGCTCCGCATAACAGGGCATATCGCGCACGAACACGGCGATCTCACGGTAGCGGTACCCTTGTTCGCGCGTGAGGCGCAGAATGTCCGCCGCCGCAGCCTCCGCCTCAAGGCGCGGATTCGCCGCCTCCACGAGGCGGAGCGCACCGTCCCCGCACGGCACAATCCGGTCGTGACCGAAGAGATGTCCCTCGATTGCCGCGAGAGAAGACCGGTGCGTGCGCCGCTGCACTTCCATCAGTTGAATCGAAGATGCTGCCTGCGGATCGATTTCCGCTAGAATTTGGTCGAGATCTCGCATCGCTCGATAGCCGCGGGAAAACAGCCCTGTATCCTGCGTGTTCTCCGGCAGGTTGACGCGCACATGTCCGCCGTCCCGGCGTCCCTCCATCGTGAGTGTCACATGGATCGCGCCCGCCGTATGAAAGAGCGCGCGAAATACGGCAAGCTCCTGCGGGTTGAAAAAATCGAAGCCGTCCACCCAAATCTCCGCATCGCGGAGGAAGGACGCCGTGCCAAGCTGCCGGGCGAGACGCTCCATCCGGTCGGTTTGATCCGTATAGCGTCCCTCCATACGCGCAGCAAGGTCCTCCATGACGATTGAGAGATCCGCGAGTTTTTGCGGCAGTCGTCCGGTCGCCGCCTGCTCGGCAGCTGTGCGCAGTATATCCGGATGAATCCGATAGCGTTTGAGTTCCGCAATCGTGCTTCCCAGCGTCTCGGTAAATCCGCGTTTATGCACCGAACGCGCAAAGGCGGATAGGTCACCCGCGCGCTTGATGAGGATGTCCTTGAGCAAAATGCGCATCCCAATATCGCTGATGCGCGGCAGATGTGCTCCCCCCGTCTCGATCAGCACTTGACGCGCAAATCTGCGGAACCCAAAGACGTATGCCTGCAAAAAACCTGCGCCGCTCGTCAAGACCTCGGCGAGCGCGCGCTCCGCGGCGTAGGTCATATGCTCGGGCACGAGCAAAATCCGCTGTCTGCCCAGCGGCTCGCGCGTGAGCGCATCCTTCATCGCCATGAGACAGGCGTGTGTCTTGCCCGTCCCCGCGCGTCCGATGATAAACTCTAGTGTCGCCGTCATAACGCCTCCGTGCCGCCCTCCGTAAAGCGCGCCCTGCTCCCCTGTGCTGTCCGTTCCACGAGGAGATGCACGGGAATGCGCGCGCGTAGTTCCTCCACATGGGAGATGATGCCGACGAGCCGTCCGCCCTCCCGCTGTACCTCAAGCAAAGCGCGGACGGCGACATCGAGCGTCTCGCTGTCAAGCGAGCCGAACCCCTCGTCGATAAAAATCATGTCGAGATGCATTCCACCCGCATAATGCTGTACGACATCGGACAGCCCGAGTGCCAGCGAGAGCGATGCGAGAAAGGTCTCGCCGCCCGAGAGCGTCCGCGACCCGCGCGGAAGTCCCGTATACTCGTCGAACACGTCGATCTCAAGCCCCCACCACTTGTTTTTATGCCCGCCTTCGCCGTGGACGAGACGGTAGCGTCCGCGGCTCATCATGACGAGCCGCGCGTTTGCCGCCTCGATGACGTCGCTCAGGATGGAGCGCAGGACATAAGTCTGGAAATGCACTTGATACGGCGGCTTTGCCGCGGCAACCTGCGCCAGTTTGCCCATGATGCGGTATTTCTCCGCGCGCTCCTCGCCCGTCTTTTCCAGTGCCGCAATATCCGCCGCCATGCGGCGCAGCCCCGCGAGCCGCTCCATGCGGCTGCCCTGCGCCTGCGACGCCTCCTTGACCGCCGCATCCGCCGCCGTCTCCGCCGCTATGAGCGCAGGCGTATCGGGAGCAGTAAGCCCCGCGGCGGCAGTCTCCGCCTGTTTCAGCAGCTCCAGCGCTGTATTGTAGTTGTCCGTGTGCTTCTTGATGCGTGCTTCGACTTCTTCCTGATAGGCGGCTTCCGACCAGCGACCTTCAACCGCCGTGCGGTACTCCTCCTCCGATGCGAAGCCCGCTTCCGTGCGCGCGGCGGCAAACGCCTCCGCAACCGCGCGATGTATCTCTGCGCTCTCCTCTGTGGCGGCCTTTTTCACGCGCAGTTCCGTTTCCGCGCGCGCAAAATCGGCTGCGGTCTCTTTTTCCTTCCGCTGTGCCGCGAGATAGGATGCATTTGCCGTCTCTAGCACCCCTTTTAGTTTATTCAGTTCCGTTTCGAGCAATGCCATATCCCGATATTCCTCGGGAAGCTGTGTCTCAAGCCCCTGCATCTCGCCCTCGCGCAAACGGAGTTTATCGTTCGTCTCCTGCACCGTCTTCTCCTTTGCGGCGGCAGATTCCTCCGTCTGCGCGCGGCGGAGCTTCGCCTTGTCGAGCTGCGTCTGTGCATCCCTACGCTCCGAGCGTGCGCGCGCGAGAGCATCGCCGCGCTCCTGCGTACGCCGCGTCAGTTCCTCTAACGTATCCGCGCCGAGGTAATCCGTCAGCGTTTGCCGGGCGTGGCGCACGTCCTGCTCTGCGCGCTCCCGCTGCGCTCTGCATTCTTCCTCCTGCACGCGGCATTGCCGCAGATTCTGCTCCGCCGCGTCCTCCGCCTGCGCCGCCGCATCCAGCTCCTGCGCCGTAGGAATGTCTTCCGCATGTACGGCGGGATGGGGATGAGATATTGCCCCGCAGACGGGACACGGCGTCCCGTCCGCGAGTTTTTCGGCGAGCCGCGCGGCGCTCCCAAGATCATAGAGGAGCTGCATCCGACGCCGTTTTGCTTTGGCGTCGTTCAAATGTTGCTCCGCATCTTTGAACGCTTGCCCTGCCGCCTGCTCCGCATTCTTCAGCGCCGGGAGCTTGGCGGCGTGTGCCGCTTCCTCCTGCGCGGCGCGGCGGCAGCGGTTCAGCCGCTCGGATTCCTGCGCCGCGGCTTCCTCGGTCGCTAGGATTTGGTCGCACGCGGCAATCCGCTGCTCCGTCCGCCGGATCTCCTCCGTCAGCGCGCTCAACGCCGCCGCATCGGCGGTTTTCTCCTCCTGTGCGCGCGCCGTCCGGGTGCGCAGATGCTCTACCGCGCTGCGGCACTCCGTGAGCTGCGCCGCCTGCGCGCTGTATCCCGTAAGTGTCCTGATCCGCTCTGCGAGCTGCGTACGCTCCGCTTCGCGCACCTCCTCACGCTTCAGCAATTCCTGCGCCGTACGAGATGCCGCCTGTGCCTTTGCAAATTGCTCCGCCGCGGCTTTATATTCCTCGGCTCTGCGCCGCGCCTGCGCGTCCGCCTGCCGCAGTTCCTGAGCTTTATAGAACGCGGGCATCGCGCGCCTTGCACGGTCGAGTTTTCTGCGAAACTCCTCCACGGTATCTACTTTCGCGCGCATCTCATCCGCTTTTTTCCGTGCCTCGGCAAGCGCGCCGAGACGCATTTCCGCCGCCGCCCCTTGCTCACGCGCGCGTCGCGCGTCCCGGGCAGTCTTTTCGAGCGTGCCGAGACGCGCCGCATACTGTTTCGTATCCGCGTCGAGCCGGTCGATGCGATCGCGGAGTTCTTCGGTGGATGCGAGCTCCTGCGTTTGCAGCATTTGCTCCGTGCGCGCACGATCCTCCGCCGATGCGCGCTCAAGTACGAGGGCTTCCTCCGTCAGAGCCTCCTCCAGCCGCCGATACCGCTCAGTGCGGAAGATCCGCTGCATGATCGCGCTGCGGTCTTTGACCTCGGCGAGCAAAAACCGCTGGAACTGCCCCTGCGGCAGCAGGATGACCTGACGGAACTGATCGGCGTCGAATCCGATGAGCGCTCCGATGCGCTTTGTGACCTCCGTCACATTCGAATCCAGCAGTACCTCTTCGCCCTCTTCCCCCACATCCGGCAGACGATAGAGCTCCCCTCTCGGTGTACGTCGCGTCATCTTTCCCCGCGACATACGCTCATAGCCGGGAGAGCGAAGAACACGATACCGCCGCCTGCCGAGCGCAAATGTATACTCCACTTCCGTGACGCGTTCGGGCGGTGCGGCGGAGGAACGCAGCATAGCTCCCTCGCGTACATCGCCGCTTGATTCGCCATACAGCGCAAATACAATAGCGTCTAGTATCGTCGTTTTCCCTGCGCCCGTCGCTCCATGGATGAGGACAAAGGGCGCGCCCGACAGCGCCGTCTCGAAGTCCAGTATCTGTTCCTCGACGTACGAACCGAACGCCTGCATCCGCAGCTTCAGTGGTCTCACGCTTCCCTCGCCTCCTTTTCCAGTCTGTCGATCACGCGGATGAGTGCGTGCTCCTCCTCCGCCGATAGCTTCTCCCGTGTCACATCGGCAAAGAACTCCGCAAAGAGGTGGAGTTCCGACTTTCCGCGCTCATAAATTCTCTCATTCGAAGAAAGACGCCCCATATTGACATTGGGGCGCGTGATGGAAAAGAGATTCGGATAAACATGGCGCAGCTTCTCATGCGCGGCGAGCACGGCGTCGCTGTCAAGCAGCTCGACACAGATATAGTCGTCGTGCGGGAGCGGGTCGAATCCATCCGCCATGAGCTCGTTCATGAGACCGCTGACGATACGCACATCATGACGCGGCGGGAGCGGGTAGAACGTATGGGATGCCGCGCCCGCACCGTCGATTTCAACGAGTTCGACGCCCTTCTTCTGCCGCACTTCGTCAAACGAATATTTGAGCAGCGAACCGGAATATCGTATATGCTCCGCGCCTGCCCGCTGCGGTGCATGGAGATGTCCGAGCGCCGTATAGTTATATGCCGTAAAGTTCTCGGCACCGACCTGATCGCTGCCGCCAACCGACAGCGCATGTTCGGACTCCGAGGTCTGCCCGCCGATGACGAAGGCATGTGCGACCGCCACACTACGCGCACCCGCAGGGATCTGCGCCCGCGCCGCGGCAATCTGCACACCAAGCGCCGCGTCAAAGGACGGCATCGTCTCTAGGGCAAAGGCATCCTTTACATGCGGCGGATCACCGTAGGGAATCAGGGAAAAATAGATGTCCCCATAATCATCGGAAAGCACAACGGGCGGCTCTGCGGCGCGCACCATCCCCGCAAGGTAGACGCCCGAGGCGCGCAGCAGCTCCGCACCAAAGCCTAGACGCACGGCGCTGTCATGATTGCCCGCGATAAAGAGCACCTTGACGCCGCGCAGGGCGAGCTTTGCAAGCGTCTCGCTAAAGAGCGCCACCGCCTCGGGCGGCGGGATCGCACGGTCATAGATATCGCCCGCGATGACGAGCGCGTCGGGGCGTACATCGTCGCAGAGAGCGATCAGCTCGTCCAGCACATACGCCTGATCCTCCGTCATGTGCCGCTGTCCGAACAGCTTTCCCAAATGCCAATCCGCCGTATGGATAAAACGCATAGATCCCTTCACTCCATTCGGATGCGATTCCGATCCAAATTATTCTTCTATCATCCGCCGCAGCGCCGCTTCGTCCAGCACGGGAACGCCCAAGGACTCCGCCTTCACGAGCTTGCTGCCCGCCGCCTCGCCCGCAACGAGATAATCCGTCTTTTTCGACACAGAGCCTTTCACCGTGCCGCCGTGTGCCGTGATGAGCGCCGCACATTCCTCGCGCGAGAGCGTCGGCAGCGTCCCCGTAATGACAAACGACTTGCCGTCGAGCGCAGTTCCCGCGCGTTCCCGGGGCGCGGATGCAAAGTTCACACCCGCCGTGCGGAATTTCTCGAGCAGCCCCCTGCCCGCCTCTGAGCCAAAGAACGCCGCAAGACTGCGCGCGCTGACTTCGCCCATATCGGGCACGGCGAGGATTTTCTCCGCATCGCCGCGCGCCGCTTCCGCAAGAGCATCAATGGATGGAAACGCCTGCATCAGGGAGATTGCCGCCGCGCGCCCGATTCCCGCGATGCCGAGCCCCGTGAGGAGACGATCGGGGGGATTCTCCTTGCTGTGCACGATCGCATCGAGAAGTTTATCGACGGTCTTTTCGCGACCGATGATGCCCGACACAATCAATTCGTCACGATGCTCATACAACGTATAGATGTCGGCAATATCATGTAAATATTTCACATGTGTCAATGCGATGACTGCCGCTGCGCCGAAGCCCTTGATATCCATCGCCGTACGGCTGACAAAATGAAGAATGTGATTCTCCACCTGCGCCGGGCAGACGGGATTTTGACACTTCATATCGGCGGTGTCCGCCTCGCGCACCGCCGGCGCGCCGCAGACGGGACAGGTATCGCCGATGACGTACGGCACGGTGCCCGCGGGGCGTTTCTCGAGGACGACCGCCTTCACGCGCGGGATGATTTCACCGGATTTATAGACGAGGATCGTGTCACCGATGCGCACATCCAGCCCCGCGATATAGTCCTGATTGTGCAGGGTCGCACGCTCGACGCGCGTACCGCAGAGCTGAACAGGGTCGAATACCGCCGTCGGCGTGATGCGCCCCGTACGACCAACGGAGAGCTCGATCTCTCGGAGCACCGTCTCTTTTTCCTCGGGCGGATACTTATAGGCGATTGCCCAGTGCGGCGCCTTTGCCGTCGCCCCCAGCTCCGCGCGCTGCGAAAAATCGTTGACCTTGACCACCGCGCCGTCGATGTCATAGGGCAGAGTGCCGCGGCGCGCCCTGATCTCCTCGATTGCCGCCCACACTTCGTCCGCCGTGCGGCAAACGCGATACCCAGCGATGATCTTTATCCCCTGCGCGCGCATAAAGTCATATGACGCCGTATGCGACGCAAACGTCCGCCCCTCCGTGCGCTGCAAGTTAAAGACGAACATCGAGAGCCTGCGCTCGCGCGTTACGCGCGCATCGAGCTGACGCAGTGTTCCCGCCGCACAGTTGCGCGGATTCGCAAACGGCTTCAGCCCCAGCAGCTCCTGCCGCTCGTTGACTGCCGCAAACGCCGCGCGCTCCATATAGACCTCGCCGCGCACTTCAAAATACACGGGCGCGTCGCTAAGCTGCTCCCGCACATCTGCAATCATGCGCGCGTTCTCCGTCACGTCCTCGCCCTGCACGATGCCGTCGCCGCGCGTGACGGCACGCGCGAGCACGCCGTTTTCGTAGCGCAGCGCGAGCGACAGCCCGTCGATCTTCTCCTCGACGACAAACTCCGCCGCCGGAAAATGCGCGCGTATGCCCGCGACAAACTCCCTAATCTCCGCCTCGCTGAATACGTCCTGTAAGGACAGCATGGGTACATCGTGCTTCACGAGTACGCCCGCCGTCCGCTGCGCCGAGCCGCCGACCTTCTGCGTCGGTGAATTCTTCGTGATGAGCTCGGGGTACTCCGCCTCGATCGCCTTCAGCTGGAGCATGAGTTGATCGAACTCATAATCCGATATGTCGGAAGCGTTGTCGTCATAATACTGCTTCGAATACCGGCGAATCTGCCTGCGCAGTTCCGCCAGCTCCGCCTTGACCGCCTGAATGTCGCTCATAGCATCCTCACAATTTCAAAATGGGTGCATATTTTTGCACGAATTTTTTGATTCCCTCGCCCGGGAACGCGATGGTCAGCTCCGCATCTTCGCCCTCGCCGCGGATGGAGACGACGCGTCCGTCGCCCCATTTGCTGTGACGTACGGCGTCGCCCGCCGTAAACTTTGCCGCCGCATCGGGACGAATCACGCTCCCGTCCTCCGCCGTATGCTGCGGCGGGGGCGGCATATAGGGACGCCGCACGCCGTTTGCCCCACGCCCCCAAACGTCGGTGCGCCCGCCGCGCATATCTCCCTCCGCCGCAAAGTCCGCCTGCTTGTGCTCCACGAGATGCTCCGGAATCTCCGCGAGGAACCGCGAGGGGCGCGACATCTCCGTCCGCCCGTAGATCGTCCGCTGCCGCGCGTGTGTCAGATAGAGCCGCCTCTCGGCGCGCGTGATGCCGACATAGCAGGTACGTCGCTCCTCCTCGATCTCGTCGTCGTCGAGGAGCGTCCGTGAATGCGGGAACAGCCCCTCTTCCATGCCCGCCATGAATACGGTCGGGAACTCCAGCCCCTTCGCCGCGTGGAAGGTCATGAGCGTCACGCTGCCGTCCGACTGCTCCGCCTGATCCACATCCGAGATCAGGGAAATCTGCGCGAGGAAGTCCTCGAGACCGTTCTCCCCCTCGGCTGCGCCGTCCTCAAAGTTCTTTGCCACGCTGATAAATTCGCGCAGGTTCTCAAGGCGATCGCGATTGTCCTCCTTTTTATCCTCCTCGAGCGCCTTCGCATAGCCCGACTCCTCGATGATGTCCTCCACGATCTCGTGCAGCGGACGCGTGCCGAGCTGCCCCATGAACGTAAAGACGAGCGCGGCGAAATCCTCCAGCGCAAATTTCACCTTCCCGGAGAGTTTTGGAATCATGGCGAGCATTTGACTGTCCGTAATGATCTCGAACAGCGATATTCGGTGCTCCGCCGCCAGCTCCGCCATGCGCGCAAGCGTCGTCTGCCCCAGCCCGCGCCGCGGCACGTTGATGATGCGCAGGAGACTCAGCGTGTCGCGCGGATTGTAGATCACGCGCAGATATGCGATGATATCCTTGATCTCGCGCCGATCGTAAAACCGCACCGCGCCCACCATCGAATAGGGCACGCCCGATGCGTAGAACGCCTCCTCGATGTTGCGGGACTGCGCATTCGTCCGATAGAGCACGGCAATATCGCCGTATTTAACGTTGAACATCGTATGCAGACGCTCCACCTCGCGCACGATATAGGACGCCTCGTTCTTCTCCGTCGCGCCCTCGTAAACGACAATGGGATCGCCCTGCACATTGTCCGTCCACAGCGCCTTCTTTTTGCGATCCAAATTGTTCTCGATGACCGCATTTGCAGCTTCGAGGATATTCTTCGTCGAGCGGTAGTTCTGCTCGAGCAGGATGACCGTCGCCTCCGGATAGTCGCGCTCGAAATTGAGGATATTGCGCATATCCGCGCCGCGCCAGCCGTAGATGGACTGATCTGCATCGCCCACAACGCAGATATTCCGATGCCCGCCCGCGAGAAGCTTCGTGATGTTGTACTGCGCCCCGTTCGTGTCCTGATACTCGTCCACGAGGATGTAGCGGAACTTCTCTTGATACTTCCTGCGCACCTCTTCGTTCTGCGAGAGCACCGCAACCGTCAGCATCAGGAGATCGTCAAAATCGAGCGCGTTATTCGCGCGCAGCTTCGACTGATAGAGTTCATAGACCTTCGCGACCTGCTCGGCAAAGAAGTCGCCCGCCCCCGCTGCGAACTGCGCCGCCGTTAAGAGATTATTCTTCGCGTCCGAGATGTGCGACTGCACCGCACCCGGCGCCGTATGCTTCTCGTCGATATTCAGCTCTTTGAGGCATTCGCGGATGAGACCTTTACTGTCCGCCGCATCGTAGATGACAAAATTTTTCTCATAGCCCTTTAGATGCTCGATCTCAATGCGCAAAAAACGCGCGCAGAACGAGTGAAACGTGCTCAGCCACACATCGTGCGCCGCCTCGCCGATGAGCGTGTCGACGCGGTCGCGCATCTCGCGCGCCGCCTTGTTCGTAAACGTGATGGCGAGGATGCGGTACGGCGGCACGTCGTGCGCCAAAAGATTGGCAATGCGGTAAGTCAGAACACGCGTCTTGCCAGAGCCTGCACCCGCCACGATGAGCAGCGGTCCCTCGAGACAGGCAACGGCGCGTTGCTGCGGCTCGTTCAGCCCTTGAAACAGATCCATGAAAGCTCCTTTTCCCAATAAGAAAGGCGGGCTGCCACATGGCAAACGCCGCCCCTATCATACTGACGATTTTTACGATTTAATACGCTTGACTGCCTCAGAGAGCGGCGGAATGATCTGCTTTTTCCGCGACATCACGCCCGGCAGATAAAGATGCGTTCCGCTCGTATCCTTGCGGAACGCTTCGCCGATCAGCGTACGCGGCGAGCCGGTAAAGAGCAGATACGTCGCTTCCTCGAGGATGTCCGTAATCATCACGAGACTCATGTCAAAGCCCTCAGACTCGCAGATCGACTTCATTGCTGCGATCAGCTCGTCCTCCTTCTCCATGATTTCCTTTGTCCCCATGACCGAGGTTTGGCTCACAATCACACGATATGTACCGATGGTAAATTCTTTCAGATCGTTGCGCACGATCTCCATCGGCGTCATATTGCCGACGCTCGACCCTGCCTTGAGCATATCCAGCCCGTAGGTATTGAGATTGACGTTCGCGATCTCCGCAAGGCGCTCCGCCGCCTTCTTATCGGCAGGTGTACAGGTAGGAGACTTAAAGAGCACAGTATCCGAGATGATTGCAGACAGCAGCAGCCCCGCAATCGACGGCGGGATATCAATGTCGTTTTGCCAGTGCATATTCGACACAATCGTTGCCGTGCAGCCGACCGGCTCCGCATGAGTGTAGATCGGCTCGCTCGTGCTGATTCCGCCAAAGCGATGATGATCAATGATCTCGACAATCTTCGCATCCTCGATGCCCTCGACCGCCTGATTGCGCTCATTGTGATCAACGAGAATGACGCGCACAGGTTCGGAGACGACGAGCCGGTCGCGGCTCACAAGACCAACGATGCGCCCGTTCTCGAGCACCGGGTAGTTGCGGAAATTCGTCTCCTCCATCGTCCCCTTGATATCCGAGAGCAGATCAAGCGGCTTAAAGCAGATCGGATTGTCGTGCATAATGCGGCGAATCGGCACGCACTGGTTGATGAGACGTGCCACCGTATAGGTATCGTAGGGCGTCGACAGGACAAAGATACCGCGCTTCTCCGCCTCCTCAATCGCCTCTGCGGGAATGCGCCCGTCTCCGGTCACGATGAGACAGGAAATGCCCTGATCGATACATGCAAGGACAATATCTTCCTTGCGGTCGCCGATGAGGACAATGTCGTTCTGCTTGACAAGTTTTTTAATCGTATGTACGCTGCCCGCTGCGATGCGGATCTGCCCCTTGATCGTCTCGCCCTCTTCGCCTGAGACCAACACGTTGCTGTCCGTCGCATGGATGATGTCACGATAGCGCACGCGCATATCGGAGAGATTCGTCATGCCAAGCTCTTGGAAATAACGCTTCGCGAGGTCGCTGACAGAGACGATGCCGACGAGAATCCCCTGACTGTCCGTCACCGGGATCGACCTCAAATCATTGTGGCGCAGCACCTCTCCAAGATGACGCAGCGTGTCGTGCTGACGAACGACAATCTTGCAGTCCATCGCGATGTCCTTCACGCGCGGATAGAGATCGGGAATGAGCAGCGGCTGTTCCACATGGAAATATTCCAGCGCGAACTTTGTCTCCTTATTGATTTTCCCAGCGCGCGCTGCCACAGCGTTGACCCCGAGCGACTGTTTCAGATGAGCGTACCCGATCGCTGAGCAGATGGAGTCTGTATCCGGATTGCGATGTCCGATGACGTAAATCGGCTTTGCAACGTTCAAAATAATTCCTCCCTAGAGCGGTCTCGATACACCGCATACTGTGGTTTTATTATAGCATACTCGTTTAGATGATTCAAATTTTGAAAAATAAAGGCTCTTTGTCAATTGTCATGGAAAAATTTTTTCAAAAAATTTTTCTAGGCAGGCTGCGAGCGACGAGCTTGACGCAATTTGTTATTCAGAATGAACAATATGCGGCGACGGAAATTGACGATGTTGCGGAAACCATAGCAGATCCGTTTCAACACTTTATGGGAGTGTATAATAAACTGTGTAAGTAGGAAGACAGCTTAGGAGCACTCCCCGTGAGGGGGAGTCAAAAACTAAGGAGGAACCCTTATGTCAAAGAGGCTCCCACGGCGCGGTGCAACGCTCGCTAAGGCAATTATCGAAGAGTATCAGCCCAAGAGTGTAGAAGACATGCAAAACGCCCTCAAAGAAATCTTCGGTCCCATGTTTGAAGCCATGCTCAATGGCGAGATGGAAAACCACCTCGGTTACATGAGCAACGAGCGAGGCGAAAAGGATACAGCAAATCGCCGCAACGGATATACCCCCAAAGTCCTTAAAACCTCGGCAGGCGAGGTTCCCATCAGCGTCCCAAGAGACCGTGACGGCTCTTTTACACCGCAAA